>LKUF01000159.1 GCA_001412335.1 Methanolinea sp. SDB | reverse complement strand
TGGGACTGCAGCAGGGTTCTGCAATACCATGGACATGCGCTGTCTGAACCGGGACGGGTCTTCTGCGGTTATGAGATACCAATACCTTCAAAGAAGCTCTTTCTTCTGGGGGGAACGTCAGGCAGGTTGATCAGTCGGAGCATTGTTTCACTCCCGCGCCGCTTGGACAGATAGAGGAGAATATCTCGCCCAAAATAGTGATTGAAATGAATCGATTAATATGATGATACAACATCCGGTTGTGCATTCTACCCGGTTGCCCACTTCAGTATCCCCCTGCACATATCAGGCCCAAGAACCCGGATACCCTCGTCGTGATACTTTTCCAGGAGAAGGTTGAGATATTTTTTCGTACCTGCCGTTGTTGTAAAGATCCCTATCCTTTCTGCCCTGGTAACCAGCTGGCCCTCTTCCATCATCGCAAAGTAAGGGAGGACGTAGTAATGGGGGACCCCCAAAAGATCTGCAAGAGCGCGTGTTGTGGGAAACTTGATCCTGATAGCCTCCCCTGAGATGTTGAGAGTGATCGATCCATCGATCAGGAGGTGAATCCGGATTGCAGCATCGAAGATGAGATCAATGCTTAAAGCGGGCATAGGTTGGGATCAGGTTCTGCAGGAAAGCTGATAAAAGAATTGAAATGGTGGAATCAAAAAGGAAAGAAAAGAATTTATCTTAATTAATGTTTCTTCTTCTCCTCATCGGGGATCTCTTCAAGGTATACCACTTCAGCCCCGATGTCCTTTGCTATCTGCTCGATCTCGAACTTCCTGAAATGGGTGAGCTCGATCTGGACCTGGCCTCCCGTTACCGCAACAATCCGAAACATCGGTTGTCTTGCCCCCTCCCGGACTTTCAATCTCTCCCTTACGTATATCTTTACCATCATCAATCACTTCCTTTCATGCTCGTATAACTCCTGAACAGTTATAATACTTAGCTTACAACTGTTATACCAGTTGTTATATCAATAAATTCTGTTAGCTTTTAATAAATATAAACCTATGTGTATGCAAATGAAACGGAACCGGTTTGAGATGGAAAGCGAGCTGAAAGGAGAGTCACTGGCAAGAATCGGGCTTCTTCGTGCATATGAACATGTTCCCCAGTTAAAGATTATGCCTGAACTGAATGTGGTGAAGCTTGGAGGTCACGGCATAATCGATTATGGAAAGGATGTGGTCATGCCGCTGGTGCAGGAGATCGGAGAGCTCTCAAAGGCACACAAGATCCTCGTGGTGACCGGTGGGGGTGTAAGGGTGAGACATATCCTGGATATAGGGTTGAACCTTGGGATGCCCACCGGTGTGCTTGCCGAACTGGCGGGAAAGATCAGCGAGCAGAATGCCATCATGATGTCCATCCTCCTCTCTCCATATGGTGGAACGAGGATCCATACTGCCGATCTGCTGGAGCTTCCCATGCTTTTGAGGCTTGGAGTCCTCCCTGTCACCCATGGAACCCCTCCATACGGCCTGTATGAACAACCGGCCGAAGTCGGCTCGATACCCCCCAACAGGACTGACACTGGAGCATTCCTTGCCGCAGAGGTTCTTGGGGCCAGGAGACTCGTGCTGGTAAAGAACGTGGACGGTCTCTTCACAAAAAATCCTTTCAGGCATCCTGAAGCAGAGCTGATCCCCGATATCACCGCATCCGAGCTTCTCGATATGAAGATGCATGACATGGTCCTCGAGCCAAAAGTCGTGGAATTACTCCGTTATGCCAAGAACCTCAAATCGGTCAGGATAGTAAATGGCCATAAACCGGGAAATATCCGGCGGGTCCTCGAAGGGGAGGACATCGGGACCACCATTCACGCACACTGACATACAAGAACTGTTTTGTAAGGGTTGAATCAGATCGTGAACGGTTCAGAAGATGAGAATATTCCAAAAATCCGGTTCGATCTCTCCGAGCTGGCCGGTAGTATGGGGGATTTTGGAACCATCCTCCCACTGGTTCTGGCAGTAGCTCTTGTATCAGGGCTGGATATCGGATATATCTTCTTATTTTTTGGCATCTGGTTTGTCTTCAGCGGTCTCTACTATCGCGTTCCGGTTCCAATAGAGCCCATGAAGGTGATTGCGGTGATCTCAATCGCTGAAGCAATCGGACCGGGCGAGATTGCGGCGGCGGGGATCCTGCTCGGCGTCATATTTCTGGTTCTCGGAACAGGCCACTGGATGAACCTGCTAGAGAAGTGGATCCCGGATAGCGTGATACGGGGAATCCAGCTTGGGCTTGCCCTTCTCCTCCTCAAAACCTCGGGAGGCTTCATGCTCGAGGATCCGCTCTATTTTGGATTTGGCATTGCGATAATCCTTGGGATCTTCCTTTTTTCCCGCTGGCGAAAACTTCCCGACCTTTCCTCACTGGTACTCATATTCCTTGCCCTGGGAACAGGAATCGTAATTCACGGGTTGCCCCAGCTCGTCTTTCTGTCACCTCCAGCCCTGGTTCTCCCAAAACCCGATGATTTTTTCCCGGCTCTTTCAGTGCTCGTCATTCCACAGGCTCTCCTCACCCTGACCAACGCCATCCTGGCAACTTCGCTCCTGTCCCGCGATCTCATGTCAGTGAAGCTCATGCCTGCCCGCCTGTCACGCACAATCGGCCTGATGAACCTGGTATCGGTGCCTTTCGGAGGGATGCCAATGTGTCACGGGGCAGGAGGAATGGCAGGGATGTACCGGTTCGGGGCACGGACAGGTGGTGCGAATATCATCGCCGGGGGAATTTTTGTGACACTGGCTTTATTCTTTGCGGGACCGTCGATGATCAGCCTTATATCGGTCGGGGTGTATGGAGCCCTGCTTGTCTTTGTTGCGCTCGAACTCGCGAAGCATGCCTGGAAAACAGAATCAGCCGTAGTGACCATCACCATTGGAATACTCTCGCTCGTATTCTCGATGACGGTGGCATTTTTTATCGGTATGGCACTCGCGTATCTCCTTTTGTATATCGGGAAGAAGCAATCGGCCTTTCACCCGGAATAGAACAAAAGGAAGGGAGAGTCAAATTCCCCACAAATCCCTCTTCCTTTTGTCCGTATCCGGTAGCACTGAATCTGATGCGGTACACGGGGGGTCCGAGGTTCAGACATGGAATAGAGAATTCATCACCACACAGGCCCAAACTCATGTGGGCGAAGATAATATAGATAACAATAGTAAATAAAAATTGTTTACTATACTCAATTATCAACCAAAAATTTTTTTCTTAAACCGATTGCGGGCTGATCCGGCACAGGCTGCAATGCAAGGACAGGGACAGAAGGAGAATATTGGCAGAAATGAAAAGGAGAAGGGATTAGATCCAGATATTCTCCTTCATTCACCCCCTGATGTCTGTTGCTGGTGATAGCATTTCAGAGGTATCAGACATGGAATTGAATACATAATCGCCACACAGGCAAAGAACCCATGCAGCCAGGATAGTCTTGACTCACATATTAAATAAAATATGCTATATTAATCCATATAATAAATAAAAAGAGTTAATTTTAGAATTCAGGCGGCGACCGGAGTGGTCCCTGTCGCCGGGCTCGTGAATCGCATCCGAAC
This sequence comes from Methanolinea sp. SDB, assembly GCA_001412335.1. Taxonomy (GTDB): domain Archaea; phylum Halobacteriota; class Methanomicrobia; order Methanomicrobiales; family Methanospirillaceae; genus SD8. The sequence continues at coordinate 255 of LKUF01000159.1, read as the reverse complement.
CGATCACAATCGCCGCTCACAGGTGTGAATAGGATCTTCGCATTACACGTATCACCTGTTCCAGATCCTCAAAATATCTTTTTCTTCCCTGTCAACATACATGCTCAATCACATGTGGAAGCAGGTGAGTGTCGAGTGGTGGCTGGATAACCGCAGAGCCGACATATCGTCAGTGAGGGACTCGGTCAACGAGATCATCGGGCAGGTCAGGTCCGGGGGCGACGAGGCTCTCCGCGAACTGACCTCCCGTTTCGA
>LKUF01000158.1 GCA_001412335.1 Methanolinea sp. SDB | reverse complement strand
GACCCGTTGATCGAGTTGTAGATCGCACGGTCGGCAAGCCCGACTTCTGTCGTGTACTTGCAGGCATGTGCGAGTGCTCCCGGAACTGACGAGTCCATCAAAAATGCGGTCTTGTTGTCGATACTGTCGAACCAGGTAAAGTAGCTCTCAAAGGCCTCCCCGTATTCTGCGATGATCTGGATAAAGTGGGGGATGCCGGTCAGGTCGGAAAGTTCCTGGCACCGGTTCCAGAGTGCCTCTGCTGTTTCTTTGTCTATCTTTCCGGTCTTATCGTCAAGCACCACTTCATGCTTGTTGTAGAAGATAGAAGCGCCAAGTACTGTCGGGTATTCCCCTGGCTGTCCTCCGATCTTGGTGCCGTTGAAATCCCAGACACTTTGCTCTTTTTCGAATCTGAACATATGTTTTCACACCTCCATTACATAATGACGTTTAACTTCGGGAGCAGCACAAGCAGCATGACAAATACAGTGAGTCCTGCTACAAGTCCATAGAGGATACCAATATCCCGACCGATTTTCCTGCCCACGCGCTGGGCAATCTCTGCATCCGTAAACTCGATCTGGCTCTCAATCTTGTCCAGCCTCTTCTCGATCTCGAGGAATTGCGGGTTTACGCCTGCAGCTGCGACTTCGATACCGCCTTCGGCCTCCTTGACCTCGACGACCATTGGATCGGCTGCGAAAGCGCCCGGGTCCTTGCCCTTGAGTTCATCGATCTTAGCCTTGATGGCGCCCATATCTTCGGCTTCCATGATGTTGACCAGTTCGGTCTGCTCCTGGAAGCGCTTGATTGCGTCATCTGCAAGGTTCTCGATGAAGGGGATGGCACCCTCTGCTCCGACGACCCTTCCGTCTTTCACTCCGTTCTTGTGGAGTGCATCCATGGTCTGTCCTGCGAGGTGACCCTTGACTTCGGTCCCGCAGAGCATGATGAATCGGATGTTGGGGTTGGAGATGATGTTGGCGATGACCTTCTCCAGTCCGAGATTTTCGGTTTTACAGGAACCGCAGATAGCGGCACCCGCATCACAGATTCCCTTCTCATCGAGGTGTGAACCGCAGGTCATGACGGCCACTGGGCTGTTTG
>LKUF01000157.1 GCA_001412335.1 Methanolinea sp. SDB | reverse complement strand
GTCACCTCGATCGTGGCAGGACTCAAGGGAAGCCCGGGGATCTCGATTGGAAATCTTCTTGGAAGCAATATATTCAATCTCCTGTTCATCCCAGGGGTATGCTCACTGTTTGTCCCAATCCCCATTCCCCTGGCATCGGGATCACTGGTCCTTCTTGCATTTTCGCTTGCCGTGATTCCTCCACTGCTCATGGACGAGAAGAAGGGGCGTATCTGGGCTGCAGCCCTCATTATTGCCTACCTGGCCTATATGGCGGTCCTGTTAGGGACTATATAGGAGCAAAAAAACATCTCCATTTCACGGGAAACGGTAGCAACTCACATCGAAAGCCGACACTATCCTGTTCCGGCACGAGAGCAGCTGAATATACTAATACAGCCTTCCCCCGATAGCTATACAGGAAAATATGCCATGATCAAACATGGTGCAGTCGGAATGACCTGGGATTATATGAAATTGAGCTAAAAAAAGATGTAACATGGAGACCTTTGTCGAAGCCAGGCCTTTTGTGCCCGATCCCGAATTTGGGAGAGATCGCGAATCAGGTATACGTGCAATCAGTGAACTCATCGTGCGAGGCGAGATCGATTTGCCCCTCGTCTCCATGCTTCAGGACTTTGCCCTGGTTACACACTGTTATACTATCCAGAGCTGTTTTGGCCATTTTGTTCATGAATTTGAACCTGATACAAGGAATATCGCTTCTCTGGAAGCCTATTCCGGAAAGGTTGCAGCAGTGGAATACCGGATTGCCTACATGGCCTTATGCATCAGGGAAAGTGATCCGGGCCTCCGACTCTGTCACGATCTTCGTGCACTTACTCGAATCGATCCCTCATGCATACAGTTCGGGTGCGCAGAGTGGTTCTGGGAGAGGCAGGTGAATACCTATGTGATACAGGTCGAACCGGAGCGATTCCGTAACAAAGACCGGATAATGGTTGACCTTGATGAAGCTCTTCACCTGGAAACCGTCCGGAACCGTTTCATGGAGGAGTTGCATCGAGTTGCAGTTCTTCAGAGAGATATGGCGGGTGCATAGCAGCGAATAATTGGAGCGTTCAGAAAAAAGGCCAGGCTGGGAAAAGGTCTTTCCCGGCATTATTCCTCCCTCACTCGCACATGATAATCCTTCCTTCGATGTCAGGCGCCACAGGTGTGTTCTTCCTGATATATTCCGCGACCGGATCGATATCATAAACCGTTGTAAAAGTCTTGTTTTCGGATCCTGCAAAGATCCAGTAACCGTCGCCGCCTCCGGCAAGCCACGCATTTACCAGGACCACATATATCTGTTCGTCATCGAGCGGAGTATACGAACCGTCAGGTTCCTCAACTGCGATATCCGTGACTCTTGAACCTGTTTCCTTTATTTCTACAATTTCGCTTCCGTTATATATCGCCGAATACGGCGTTTCATTCATATCGATGCTGTAATGAAGGCCGGATACCTGGAGAAAACCACCTGTATCGATCCCTTCAATCTCAGGGCCGAGTGCAGAAGCCGAACACTCCAGGGCCTGCCGGATATCCCTGCCTTTCATCGGTATTGCCACGATTTCATCGCGGTACGGCAGCATCCCATAGAGAGTGAGGTATGTGATATTCCCGGGAGGATACACAGTGTCCCCCCTGATACCCCCGCCGTTGATGAATACTATCTGGCTTTCGGGGAACCAGTCCTGCCAGGCATCAGTTATCAGGTTGCCGGCTGCGGCTTCGCCGGTACGGACCGTAGACGTGCGCGTGTCAAGCGGGGTGAGCGTCTTTCCGATTGCAAGCGCCAGCCTTTCCCTGTATTGGGAGAGATAAGGGTCGATGATGCCCTCCACCACCGGATCGCTTTCTGTATTGTTGTCAAGCCAGACCCAGCTCCATTCGGGGTTCCTTATCCTTTTATCGCTGTAGGTGAACCGGAGTATACCGAGTCTTTCTCCCCTCATCCCGTCCTGGACGATGATCGTCTCCCGCAAATCCTGGCCCATAACCGTCTCATACACATACTCATGGTCGTGACCACCAACGATCAGGTCTATACCCGGCACCACTCCGGCAATCTGGCGGTCAATCTCTACTCCCGTATGAGTTATCGCAATCACAAGATCTGCACCGCTGGAACGGAGTTCCTCAACCATCTGTTGGGAGATGCCACATGCATCCGGATCTACCGTAACGCCCTCGCCGGGGCTGGAGATCCTGGTAAGATCCGGGGTCATCAGGCCAAATACCCCAATTTTTACTCCCGATTCCTCAAGAATGACCGATTGCACAATCGCACGGCCTAGCCCGGGATCGTCAATTTCCATGTTGGAGCAGACTATTGGAAAACCGGCAAATTCTATCGCGTTACGATATTTTTCTGCTCCAAAATCGAATTCATGATTCCCAGGGCATACGACGTCGTATCCTGCAGCCGTCATGGATTCCATCTCCGGCCGGCCTGAATACATATCATAGAATGTGCCGGCAAGGTCATCCCCTGACGAGATGAGCAGCGTTGCGTCGGCATCTTCCCCAATCGCCTTCCGCATCGCCGATATTTGTCCGAACCCTCCAACATATGATCCTGTGCTGTTTTTGAACGGTTCCACCTGACTCTGGAGATCGGAGGTGGAAATGATAACCATAGTGAGCGCCTCATCCTCGGAAGGTGATTGGGGCCAGAAGGAGAATAGAAGAGCTGCAATCACTGCAAAAACGGCTACGATTATCAGAATTAAGAGACGGAAATTCATTAACAACACTGTGCAACCCGGAACAAATAGCATTTGCGAAATCTTCGGGAATTATAGAGGAGCTGGTCTTGCGCCGTCACCCCAGTGCAACGTCAAGTATCATCATAATAAGAAATCCTGCCAGAAAGCCTGAGGTTGCTGTCTCTTCAAAACCGTTCTTAAGCGATTCCGGAATGACCTCCTCGACAACGACAAAGATCATCGCTCCCGCTGCAAACGCCAGGGCTACAGGAAGTGCAGGCCGGGCAAGGATAACGACCGCGGCTCCGATCATGGCCATCACGGGCTCAACCACGGCCGATAACTGGCCATACCAGAAACAACGGAGCCTGGATACGCCCTCCCTCCGAAGCGGCATCGATACGGCAAGGCCCTCCGGAAAATTCTGGATGGCAATCCCGAGAGAGAGTGCAAGTGCACCAGCGATCGTGGCCTGCGGAATCGCCAACGCGACAGCTCCGAATGCCACCCCGATTGCCAGCCCCTCAGGGATGTTGTGCATGGTAATGGCTAACACAAGGAGAGTTGTGCGATGGAAGGAAGACTTCATCCCCTCTGCCTCTTCTACTGGAAAACCGATATGGAGGTGGGGAATTATCCGGTCCAGGAGCATCAGAAATATCCATCCCGCTGCAAACCCGGAAGCGACGGGAAGCCATGGTACGACCTGCGTCTCTCCGGCCATCTCGAGGGCAGGGACAAGGAGAGACCAGAAACTGGCAGCAACCATCACCCCCCCTGCAAGGCCCAGCATCCCATCGAGAAGGCGCTGGTTAAATCTCCGTGTCAGGAATACTACAGCTGCACCCAGCGCCGTGAAACTCCAGGTAAAACAACCGCCAAGGAGTGCCTGTATTACGGGAGGCAGGGATATGAAATAGTCAATCATCCCTGAAGAGAACCTCCGGGCAGGTGGGCCTGATCCTACAAGAATTTGACCTGCAATTCACGTATGGCATCCACCCTGTTGCGATATGTCCGGATCACAAAAACCAAAAATTTTCTCAGGGGAAGGTACTGCCTTGCCCGTTTATCTCAGGAACTTCGATACAAACGGTGATGTCTCGCCGCGTCGCAGGAAGTGTCCTGACGGTTCTTCGCCAAGGAATTCCGAGAACCAGGACTCATGCTCGATCTCTTCGTTCAGGATTGCGAGGGCAAGATCGTAGGTACGGTGGTCCTTTCCCGCCGTGATGTTGCAGATGTGAGTATACCCACGGACCGCACATCGTTCAGCCTCGACCAGTACTTTCAGGATAGCCCGTACGTCCCGTGGATCTTTGGGGAGGGTTGCAGGCGGGCAGGCTGACATGTTGTGGAAGTCGACCATGCTCTCGGGGAGCTTGCCCCCAAGCTCATAAATTCTCGGGCAGAGAGCCTCGAAGTGATTTCTGTCTTCAATCCTTGCGGTTTCTGCGATCTCCTTGATTCCTTCACCCTCAAGGTCAATCAGGTTAAACCGGAGTATCGTGTAATAATAGTAGGTTGTTAACTCCGCTCCCGCGTTTTTTACGAGCAGATCGAGAAGCTCCTCGATATTGATGCCTGCCTTCTTTACCATCTCCTGTGTCACTTTCGCCATCTGTGTTCACCTCGTAAACAGGCAACATTCTATCATGGTATTATTAAAGGTATGGGTGGCTTCTCCGTTGTCATTGAACACCACACGAGGGGTGAATGGGGATCCTTTTTTTAAAAAGCCCGAAACCCTTATTATTCGAATGCCGTATCTGACAAACATGTCGATCTCTGCTGTATCCTGCAACCCCGTATCAGGTATGAAAGGAGGATCTTGATTTGCTCCTTGACTGTCCCACAAAATCCGCCAATCATTTTGACCCCGAGACCATTCCTGTCGAGAAAGTCCTGATTGACGATACATCAATTGCATACAAGGTCTTTGGGGATGGCGACCCCCTGCTGATGATCAATGGTTTTTCGTCCACCATGGATACGTGGAACCCGCCCATGCTTGATCTTCTCTCCCAATCCTACCGGGTGGTGATCTTTGACAGCAGGGGAATGGGACATTCAGGATCGTCCGAAAAACCGTATTCTATACCGCTATTTGCCAATGACACGGCGAATCTGATGGATCAGCTCGGCATTTCCCGGGCACATCTCTTTGGCTATTCTCTTGGCGGTATGGTCGCGCAGGATCTTGCCCTCTCCTTTCCCGAACGGATCAGGTCACTTGTCCTCGTCTCCACCGATTGCGGTGGATCACATGCCGAGAGGATGAGTGCCGGGGTATGGGAGACGCTTTCAGATAAGAGCGGAGACCTCCTTTCACAGGCTGAACGGATGTTTTCTGTTCTTTTTCCCTCCGGCTGGCTGGCAGAGCATGATCCCTGGGACTATTGTCCAGAGATACATGAAACGACCCCGGTAGAGCATATCGTCCGGCAGTCAGAGGCTTTCTTCGCATGGCAGGGGACATATGACAGGCTTCCGGACATCCAATGCCCGGCACTGGTAATTACTGGAACCGATGATGTCATCATCCCGCCGGGAAATGCCTTCATACTTGCGGGACGTATCCCAGCTTCATGGCTGGTGCAGATCCCGGGGGGAGGGCACGGCATCGCCTACCAGTTTCCGGAGTTGTTTTCGAAAGCCGTGCTGATGTTTCTCGGTCTTGCTGTGCTGTTCCCTAGATCATAGCTTTTCCGGGTTTTACGAGTTGAGATTCTCTCCATTCCTCTCTCGTCAGCTTAATCAGCAGTCTCAATCAACCATACACCCGAGGAAGTTAAATGGGCAAAAGGACGATAATCTCTCTTATACTGGTTATTGTGGTGATATCTGCAGGCCTGGCATACCACGAGTCCAATCGTATCCGGCATGAATCAATGACACATTCCTACAGGTACACGGTACAGATCGAGTCAACCGGGCCTGTTTATAATCCTACCATCATTGTGCCGATCGGATCGGTGAATGGATCATCGCTGATAGCAGATGCCATTGAATCTGGGCAGATGACGGGCGTCCCGGATGACTGGAACCTGATGCTCCTTACAACCAGCGATGGCGTCTTTTTGAAGATATCTGCACCGCACATCATCGCCTCTACTCCTGTTACACCACTGGCGGCAGATGAAGACTCAAATCAGATCGAGACGCCTGTGAACAGCCGGGCACCTGTAGTCCTGGTGGTCCGGGTCGATTCTGAATCAGCCATCGAAACAATATCTCCTGCAGGCAAAGAACCGATCCTTGAACCGAGAACAAACACCACACAAACCTCCTGCACATTCCCGCACCCGGATAATATGCCGGTCTCATGCTATTCATATACCGTACCGGTCTATGCAGACTTCGCCGCATCGGATGATACCGGACTTTCCATAGAGCTCGAAATGGAAGGGGAGAACACATGGTGGCTGGGAGGCTGGAGCGGGAATTCGTATAGAGACAGAGTCTTGTTCACGCTGACCAGTCCTTTCTCCGGTTGGACCACGGTTGAGGGCACTTCGGTCTATGGGATGGGACGATACTGAACCAGGGAGAGACC
>LKUF01000156.1 GCA_001412335.1 Methanolinea sp. SDB | reverse complement strand
TTTGCCGCCGCCCAGCGATTGTCAGAGGCCCTTTCGGGGGTCCTCGAAAAAGCACACGCAGACGGGGAGATGGAGCAGTATATTCCGCTGCACCCGAAAAAGACCGGCAGGGCAAAACGGTAGCCCGGGGTCACTCCCCGCACTCGTCCACCACCGATCCGGCACCAACGGTCCCACCAGGGACGCGAATTCACTCCCCACACTCCTTCTCCACCGATTCGGCACCAACGGTCCCGCCCGGATACGTGGAATTCACTCCCCGCACTCGTCCACCACCGATCCGGCATCGAACCGCAGCGCGATCTCCCTCGTGTTCCCCCGAGCTTTGGGTGTGTCCAGGCTGATCAGCTGCATCCGGTCGAACTTTTTGAGCCTCTCGAAGTACAGGGTGTATCCCATCGGCACCTCCTCGCGGACTGATGCGTAGACCGCCCTCGAGTTCATCTGCTCCTCCTGCATCGAGTACTCCGCCATGGAACGAAGCATCCTCTTCTCATCGGTGTTCAAGACCTTCACCGTCTCTGAAAGGCAGACATTCTGTGCGAGAGCAAACGCCGGGAGGACGTCATCCTCCGAGACCCCTGTCTTTCCGGCGTTCTCCGCATTCTGCACGCTGCGACGGAGAAGTTCCATGCCCACGCGGAGGTCGCCGCAGAGCATCGTCTTTTCCACGATTACATCGAGTATAGCGTCCGGTACGACGCCGGGACAGACCCCCTGGCGGAGACGGTGTGCGAGGATTCCCCGGACCTCTGCCTCACCGTACGGGGGGAAGGAGATCTCCGAGGCCTGCAGCACCGGGACGACGGGGGTGTCGAGCTCCCTCTGGAGATCGCAGTCCATGTCGCTCACTGCAAGGATGACACCGCTCCGGGCCCCGGGAAACTCCTCGGGTAACCGCAGGACCGGGAAGAGGGTGTCTGAGAGCACCCCTTCCGGGATCATGCAGTCGGCGTCGTCCAGGCAGAGGAGGAGCACCCTCCGGCCGTCGGCGAGCTCGCGGCCGATGCTGTCGAGCAGCCGCCGGAGCGAGATCCCGCTCCCGGGAGGGAGGTGGCCATAGATCTCCCGGTATATCCGTGAGAAGACCATGTGCCGGGTGTGGTCGTTCCTGCAGTTGACGTGCACCGGGATGATCCGCCGGGTCGTCTCGCGGATCTCTCCGAAGATGTGCCTGACGCAGGTGGTCTTGCCGGTCCCCGGGATTCCCCGGAGGATGATGTTGTGCGGCCGGGAGCCGAAGAGCGCCGGCTTTATCGCGTAGGCCATATCGCGGAGCTGGCCGTCCCGGTATTGAAACGTATCCGGGATATGGTCCGGATCGAAGACGTCCCTGTCCCGGAACAGGGCCTGGTCCGACAAAAGCATCGGTACTGGCATACCACGATCCTGTGATGGAAGGGGTATATAGCAGCGGACTGCGTCCGGCGAAAGTGATCCGGTCTATATAAACACTCTGCTTCCCTCGCTAAAATCCCCTCTATATCTCCTGAATACTCAATCCCGGGTCATTACATGCGATTCCCTCTTCGATACAGTCTCACCGATATACGACGGCCGCCAATTGAGATGATGTCTACCCGATTCCCGGGAACTCCTGGTAGGCAAGGAGGAAGAAAAAATGGCAGACTTTGTCCAGCAGAGCAACGTCAAGTCGGCAATACGCGAGCTTGCAGCTCCCATCGCGGATGTCGCCACCTTTGCAGGGATCGTCCAGGGCATCCTGGATACGAACCCCTTCGGGTGCACCGCGTACGAGACCTCGAGCGGCCCGCAGCCGGCGATGACGAAGACCCGGGAGGGCTACACCGCCCGGATCAACTACGAGGATCTTGAAGCGAACACCGTCGGCTACATCAACGCCAGGGCGGGGACCGTTGCCGCGTTCAACGGCGCGAAGGCCGCAATCCTTGCGGACACCGATCTCACTACCGCGATGGGCGGCGACCCGGTGAACGACCCGGATGCCGAGAGGTATTCGACGACCATCAGGTGCCACGACCCGACCGGGGAGACCTACTACGTGGCGTTTTCCCGCGACGAGGTCCGTGTCACCTCCTACGAGGCGGACGCGATCCTCGCGACCATCGAGGCGTGGGCAGACACCGTTCCCGCACTGGCCTGAAACGGCGGAGAATTTTCCCTTAATCCAGGGAGGGGGGGACCATGGAGGAAGGAATCGCATTCCTCCTCGGCGTGAGTCTCGGCGGCCTGATGATGCT
>LKUF01000155.1 GCA_001412335.1 Methanolinea sp. SDB | reverse complement strand
CAGGACGTCCGCGTGTTCACCAAGCGCGGGGCGCTGAAGGTGTGCATGAAATCCAACCAGCCCAAAGCCGTCAGGGTCCAGGACGCCTTGATCGACCTGTACGAAAAGGTCGAGTCCGGCCAGCTGATCGGCGCGCAGCGTTTCGGCCGGGTGATCGAGGCCCTGACCGGCCAGATCGCCGAGATGAAGCGCGACCTGGCGCACCTGAAAAGCCGCCCCCCGATCATGATGAACCTGCCCGACGATACGGCCCTGCCGGTGAGCATCGAGAGAAAGCGCGGCCACAGCACGCCGTTTTTAGGCGGCTTCCGGCACAAGGAGGTCCGGGACATGGTCCTTGCCCTGCGTCGCCAGTCCTACACTTACGGGGCCATCACCGCGGCGGTCAAGGAAGCGTTTCCGGAAAAGCCCGACCGGCACGTCAGCCGGAGCGCCGTGCACCGTTTCTGCCAGAAGGCGCGCGACGGCCGGCTGAAGGAGTTCGGCATCGATGTAACCACGCGCAAGTATTACAACTGTTAACCCGAAACCGTCATGAAAAGGAGCAAAATCATGAAATACACCGAATTGAATGAAAAACAAACCAGCGCCGTCTGCCGCTCTATTATCGAATGCCTATCCTACATCCCTCTGGGCCAGGCGGTTCATATTCTGGATGAAACGCGGGCCTTGTTGCTTGACATGCACGCGGTCGATCCGCACAGCCCTCGGTTCAAAGAGAAGATGAGCGAACTCGAAGCACACGCTGTTTCTGTCGGCTGATTTCGCGGACGGCGTCATCAATGAAATCGCTGGTGCTTGTGACGCCCTTGGCCGCTTTTTCCGTTTTCATCTGTTTCGCCAAGATAAGCACATGAGCAATGTAGATATCTTCCAAAAGCGATCGATCGGGATCCATAAAAATCTCCTGTTTTAAAAGTTAACAAAAACAAAGGATTCAAATCATGAAATTCGACGAACCCATGACACCCGTCGATATCCAGTACCTTTTGAGAAAGAAGGGGGTCACGCAGAAAGCGCTGGCCCGCCGTCTCGGGGTGGCGGAGATGACCATGTCTCAGGTGGTCAACTTCAAAATGACTTCCGCACCCCTGATGAAGGCAGTTGCCGACGTCATCGGAATGAGCCCGGAAGTCGTGTTCGCCGCGCGTCTCAACCGGCCCAGGTTGAGGCCACGGCGCGGATAAGCAACCTATACCAATATAGGTTTATTACTGTCAATGACTAAGCGCCGACGAAAAATAGACACCCAGCCGGGAGCCGGTCCGGTTCAGCAGAGCCTGTTCGATTACATCCAGCGACTGAACGAAGCCCTCCGGTCCGGGGCGGATACCGAGGGGACGCTGAACATCCGGGAGCGGCTGCGACTATCGCTCAACCGGGCCATCAAGAACTGCGGCCTGTCGCGGCCGCAGATCTCCGGGGAGATGAGCCACCTGCTGGGAGCGGACGTCACCAAATCGATCATCGATTCCTGGACGGCCGAAAGCAAGGAGGGCAACCGCATCCCCGCCGAATATCTTCCGGCGTTCTGCCAGGTCACCGGGTCCAACGAGCCGATCGAGATCCTGAACGATGCGGCCGGAATGTTTTCCCTGCCCGGTCCGGACGCGCTGCGGTCCGAGATTCAGCGGCTGGCCGAGCAGGAACGCAAGATCCGGTCAGAAAAGCGGAAGCGCGAGATATTCTTACTGGAGATGGAAGGAAAAGCGCCTGAAGTGAAAAGCTCAAAGCGCCTGCTCACGCCAAGGCGCAAAAAGTTAAGGGGAGAAGGAGCAAAATAATGACGGAGCCGAACGGAAACTGCATGGAGTGTGGGTATCGCAAGGCGGTGATAAACAAGAAAAAGGGAACAAAAATTCATCCGGAAGGCGGCAAATGCACGCGGCCGGGCGGATACTGCAAGGCGAGAGTCGAGATGGAATTTCCGATGTCGCGATACCAGGAAGTCGAGGACATGCCGAAATTGCCGGAGCCGATGACCGAGCCGCCGCTTTCGGTGCGCGAGAGAAAACGTCTGGAAGAACTGGAAAACGTGGTGGTCCGCAATTTCCAGGCGTTTTACGACGTGGGGATGGCGCTGAAGGAGATTAATGAAA
>LKUF01000154.1 GCA_001412335.1 Methanolinea sp. SDB | reverse complement strand
GGCGGCGGTTGTGAGTGACTGAATTGGTATGTCGATTTCGTCTTCCCGCACAAAACAGCGAGGAGGCAAAAAATGAGAGAGATTATGCCTGTTCTTTGTTCTCATCCACTGAATCGGCCTTTGGTGGTCTTTCCGGCTTGACATAGGTTATGTGGAGGACCTCCAGGCCGGAATGCGTGGTCACGGCAGGTGAATACACGGTATCCATGGTCAGGCAGTGGACCGGGCAGACTTCGACGCACGAGTTGCAGACGATGCAGCGGAGGCGGTCGATGGTCCAGGTCTTCTCTTCCTTGTTGACGCAGATCGCCTCGGAAGGACATTTTTTCATGCACAGGCCGCACGAGATACACGACGAGATATCAATCGTGACATGCCCCCTTGATAGGGGAGTTACTTTTGCAGGAACGAACGGATACCTGCGCGTGGCCGGTTTTCCGACAAATGATCGTATCGCGGTCTTCGCCATCTCAAAAAATGCCATTCCACTTCACCTCTCCATGCACCCGATACACGGGTCTATCGACAGGACGATGACCGGGACATCTGCCAGTTCACAACCCTGCAGCATCTTCACAAGCGGGGGAATGTTCGTCAGCGTTGGTGTCCGGATCCTGGATCGAGCCAGGTACTTGGTCCCGTTTCCTTTCACGTAATGTACCAGTTCTCCTCTCGGCTGTTCCGAACGGGAGAAATACTCGCCCTCCGGGTTGCCCTTCACCTTCACCTCGATCTCTCCGCCCGGGATCCGGTCAATTGACTGGCGGATGATCTCGATCGAAGAGAACAGTTCATTGACGCGGACTGCACAGCGTGCATAACAGTCTCCATCCTGTTCCACGACCGGGGAAAAGCCGAGTTCCCCGTATGCGGCATAACCGGTCATCCTGGCGTCGATAGGGACTCCGCTGCCCCTTCCTGTCGGTCCGACTGCCCCGCACACATACGCGTCGTTCCTGGAAAGCACCCCGACACCACGGAGTCGTGAAGCAACCGAATCATCGTTGAGGAAGACATTGGCCATCTCCTTCAATCCCTTCTCGAAACCCTTGAGGTCCGCATTCATCCTCTTCAGTGTATCCTGATCGATGTCTCTCCTCACACCCCCGACCTTGCAGCTTCCCTGGATGACTCTTCCGCCGGTAGTCTCTTCCATCACGTCGAGGACGAATTCACGGTGTTTCCAGGCATTCATGAAGAGGTTCTCAAAGCCCATCGAATCCGCAAAGAGGCCAAGCCAGAGGAGATGGGAATGGAGACGGGAATACTCGGACCAAATGGTCCGGAGGTAATGGGCCCTTTCAGGGACTTCCAGGCCCATCACCCGCTCGATACCCTGGCAGTAGGTCATACCGTGGATAAAACTGCAGATCCCGCAGGTCCGTTCCGCGATATAGACATATTCAGGGAACTGGCGCTTTTCGACAAGGGTTTCAAGACCCCTGTGTATGTAGCCTATGGAGGGGATTACATCGACGACGGTCTCGTCCTCGAGGACGAGATCAAGATGGATGGGTTCGGGAAGCACGGGGTGCTGGGGACCAAACGGCATCACTATCTGTCTTGACATGGTCCCTCCCCCCTGAATGATGGGTTTCTGAACGAATAGGGAACCGTTGTGCGTATCAGGTTCCCCTTAAAATCGATATTCATTCCACGGACATGCACGCCAAATAGGTCGTGCATCTCGTTTTCGTAAATGAAGGCACCCCAGTATATCCCCGAAATGCTCGAAATATCGGCGTCCAGGGGGATGATTATCCGGATGTTTTCGAACCGCAGGTCAAGTTCGAACGAATAGCTGATCTCAAACTCCTCGCCGGCCCTGGTGCAGCTCATGTTGACAAGCCGGTAGCCCTTGTTCCTGTAGTCCTCGACCTCACCGATGAGATGAGCAGTGTCTATCACTCGCAGCTCCTGATTCTCGGGCTTCATCTCTCACCTCCGCCAGGGGATCTCCCCTGTTCTTTCTGTTTCGCTCTTTCTTTCATCTGGATTCGTTTCTCTTCGAGTATTTCAAGTGATTTTACAATTCCGTCAATTATCGACTCTGGTCGTGCAGCACACCCGGGGACGTACACGTCCACCGGGATCAGCTGGTCGATACCGCCCGATATATTGGAGCATTCCCGGAATACCCCTCCCGATGCTGCACAGATGCCGACTGCGACCACCACCTTCGGTTCGGGCATCTGCTCGTAGATGTTCCTGATCACTTCCCTGTTCTGTTCGTTCACGCCTCCCGTAACAACAAAGACATCGGCATGTTTCGGATTTCCCGTGTTGATGATCCCGAACCTCTCGACGTCATAGAGCGGTGTGAGACAGGCCAGGACTTCGATGTCGCAGCCGTTGCAGCTCGAGGCATCGTAATGGAGCAACCATGGAGATTTTTTCAGGTATGTCATCAGATAAGCACCCCCGCTAGGTAGTACAAAACCCCGAGGTTCACGAGACCCATCATCCCTGCCACGATCCAGGCGCTCTTCAGGGTTAACTGCCATTTTACCCGCGAGAAGGTGTTGTCAATCAGAATTTCAAGCAGGTAAGCGACAATTATCGCCACTATGGCTATTGCCGGATTGAATGCAAAGAACAGGTATACGAAACCGAGGAGGAAAACGTTCTCGTACCAGTGTGCGATCTCTATCTTTGCAAGGTTCGGCCCGGTGAATTCTGTGGTCACCCCCTTGACCAGTTCCTGGTGGGCATGATGCGATGTGGAGAGATCGAAAGGAGATTTCCGGAGCTTTATGGTGAAGACCATGAGAAAACCGATGAAGACCCCTGGCAGGTAGAGGATGAGAGGCAGTTCTGACGCCGCTATCTCGTTGACAAAGAAGCTCTTCGTGACCATGAACATCCCGACTGCAGAGAGGATTATCATCGGTTCGTATGCGATGATCTGTATCAGTTCACGCTCGGCCCCGACAAAGCTGTACGGGGAGTTCGACGCATATGCTCCAAGTACCAGGAAGATATGTGCCAGCGTGAAGGCAAAGATCACCAACAGCAGGTCTCCTCCGGCAAAGAAGAGCGCCCCGCTTACCACGATGAAGACGATGTAACTCAGTATGTAGAAGTTCTGGCTGGTCGTGACCACGAGGTTCTCTTTTTCGAGCAGTTTTCCGACATCGTAGAAGGGCTGGAGTATGGGCGGCCCTACCCTCCCCTGCATCCGTGCAGTCAGTTTCCGGTCGATCCCGGAAACGAGCCCGCCGATTATCGGTGCCAGCAGGAGGAAGAGTATCGCGTTTGTAAGAGAGATCACAGGATCACCCCCGTAAGAAGAACCCCTGCGAGGAGAATGAGCCCGAAACAGAGCGCGGTCCCGGCCATGAGAAGGCGTTTCTCGCCAAAGTAATCCTCGAAGTAATAGTTCGAGAGTGCCGTCTCCCGTGTAATACCCATCGACCCCTGGAACCTCATGTCAGTTGTTGTCGGTCTTCCACCCATGTACGCAGGGACATGTTTGACTCCGTCCCTGTAAAGAAGCAGCGAAAACGGCATCAGCATCAGGAGGAAGATCATCATCGCCATGATCACGATATTGTCCTGCGAGAGCCGTGCGGTCTGGCCATACACGCTCATGACAAAGGGCTCGATCAGGGTGGATGATATCAGCGGGAAGATGAGGCAGACGATCACGGTCAGTGCGGTAAGCAGGTAAAGCACGAACCATTTCTCCTTCTTGACCGTGTCCTCCACCTTCTCCCCTGATGGGATGACCGAGATGATCTTTCCCATCCACTTGGACCAGAACATGACTGTGATCGATCCGCCGAAGGCCAGTATGGCAACAAAGATAAGCCCGAACTGGGCTTCGATAAATGCCTCGATGGCGGCCCATTTTGATATGAGCATGCCGAACGGGGCAAGGAACATGCCTGCAATCCCGATGAACATCATCACGGCAATCTTTGGCATCCGGACGATCAGACCCGACATGTCCTCGATATCCTTGCTGCCTATCCTGTGCTCGACCGTTCCTACGCAGAGGAACAGGAGCGACTTTGCAATGGCATGGAATATGATGAGCAGGATGGCCGCCCAGACCAGCTTATATGTTCCCACTCCCGCACAGGCGACTATGAGCCCGAGGTTGGCGATTGTCGAATATGCGAGGACCTTCTTTGCATTGCTCTGCGAAATAGCGATTGCGGATGCAAGGAGGAAGGTGAAGCCGCCTACCAGTCCGATGATCAGGCCTTCCATCGTCCCGGTATAGACGGGGGCAAACCTGACGATGACATAGACCCCTGCTTTCACCATGGTGCTGGAATGGAGCAGCGCCGATACCGGTGTCGGCGCAACCATGGCCCCGACAAGCCACGAGGAGAACGGCATGAGAGCCGCCTTGGTGATTCCGGCAAATCCGATAAGGACGGCCGGGACAAGTGCGATGGCATAGCCGGACGTGAGGAGCTGCTCAATCCCGAGGAACTGGCCGGACGGGTCAACATACAGGAGGTATAAAAGAGCGCCCGCAAACGCTACTCCGCCCAAAAGATTCATCTCCAAGGCAAGGAATGCATTGTTTGTCGCCTCTTTTGTCTGGGAGTAACCGATCAGGATGAAGGAACACAGCGTCGTTATCTCCCAGAAGAAGAAGACCCAGAGGAGATTGTTGGAAAATACAAGGCCGAACATGCCTGAAAGGAATACAAAAAACATGAAAAAGAAGAGTCTCCGCCTGTCCTTTATCTCTGGATGGTGGGCATGATAGGTCTGCATGTATCTGAGAGCATACACGCAGATGAGGGTTCCGATAATCCCGATGATCATCGCCATGATCAGTGAAAACTGGTCTATGAAAAGGTTGAATTCCGGATGGATCCCCATGACGAAGACGGATTCGACGTAAATCAGGAGCGCGGACTGGATGATGATCAATAGTACGGCCAGGTATCTCCTGCATTGTATGCCCACATAGAGGATATAGAGGGCGATGAACAGTTCCAAAACAAACATTATCTGGCTTGCAGGCTCAAAAGGAACCGAGAATAGTTGCAGGCCCGATTGAAAATACGTGAAAAAGGCATATATTGTACCTGCCCCGATAAGGAGGGCAGCTATTTTCACAACCGCATTGCGGAGTGTCTCATTCGCGATAAAAAGCAACAGGACCGCCGCAATTGCAGGGAATATAATCAGGAACGGTAACTCTATCATGCAGAAACCTCACAGAGTGATTAGACAGTCTTTCATTATTAATCATACTAAATGGACAGTGAATCACTGGCTGTTGCCAGGTATGATTATTTTCATCGGTTTATTTGATTCCAAAAAAACACCAAAAAACCGGAGCATAGCCTTAAATACTGAAAGATGCTATTCAGCCGTACCTATCCGGCAAACGGTGGTTTGAGAGATGCCTGAAGTATCAAAGACAGAGATTGGGAGGCGGTTTTTTAAGCTTCAGAGGGAGAAGAACGTCGAAGCGGCCATTGATAAGATCAGGAAGACTCTGGGCCCTGACTGGAAACTCTATACCCAGGGAGATTACGAAGCCCTGAAACATATCATCGGCGAGGTCTGGATCTACATCGATCGGGAGAAATGGGAGGCCATCTCTTTTACCAAGCTGGCCAGTGGCGATCTCCGTGAACTCATCCACCTGGGCAGGCAGGCGCTTGACCGTAGCGTCGATGCACATACGGCGGTTGAAAAAGGTTCCGAGATACTCCTGAGGACCACGTAAATTTTTGCTTTGCAGATCTGGATGGCAAATATTTATCCTCTTTCAGGATCATTCCTACATTTGCCTGAATCCGAACGATGTGCCGTTCGTACCAGGAGACAACGCGAATTTTCAAAAACGGTAACGGGTGATGCTTGAGTGAGATCATACAAACGGACAAAGCAGTTGCTTCGAACGATGCATTCGGTCAGGAACGGGCATACCGAACATGAAGGGCCCGGCCTTATCGAGATATATGAAAGGATAGCGCAAAAATCCGACAGACCACACTGATACCTGGCGATTGGATTTTCCAGGGCGATACCTGGTCAGTGCCAGGTGGCACCAGGTGTCCTTTACCCTTCTGCAGTTTCCTTTATCATTCTGCAGGTTGAGTGGTCCGCTTCTTCTGCAGTATCCGCTTTACCTTCTTGAGACGGTAGAGGTCTTCCCGCTCCCGTTCCTCTATGGTGATCTTGATATACTTGGCCTGGCGTTTCAATTCCGGGATAAGGACCTGTTCGAGCGCATTCACACGTCTCCGGTTCATCTGGATCTCTTCCCCGAGGCGCCGGAGGGCAGTCTCGGTCTCGGCCAGGGCGATGATTAGATCGATCTCGCTCTCGAACTTCTCTGTGGCTTCGTCAATCCGGCCGCTCACCCCGATGGGGCTGTAGCCCCTGTCCATGACCGTCAACGAAAACCGCTCCCGTTCGATTATCGGTACCGCAACTCCCATCACGTTCTTTCCCCTGATATCAAGCGCGATGTGGCGCTTGGTCGCAAACGATGCTGACTTCAGGGTGACCGGATCGTCGACTGCCTGGGCGATGAGAAGCGACCTGTACGCACTGTCGGCAATACGCTCCAGTCTCTCTCTCGAATCAGAGACCGACTCCATGATCCGGAAAAATTCCTGTATCAGGGCATCCATCTTCTCACGGAGAAGGTCCCGCCCCTGCTCCGCGAGCTTGATCTGGGCCCGTTTCTTGATCATCTCCATGCGGGTCGGGTTCACCTGCTCCATGACGATCAGCCTGCCCTGTATGCGGGGTGATATCTCTTTATGTATTCCACTTTTATCCGCTTCAACTCATCCTCCGGCAGGGATGCCATGAGGTCCCACCCGAGTGCGAGTGTCTGCTCTATCGACCGGTTCTCGTCACCCTGCGAGATAAACCTGCGTTCGAACTGGTCTGCGAACGATAGATACTTCTTATCCAGCTCGGTGAGGGCTTCTTCGCCGACAATCGCAACAAGCCTCCGGAGATCCCTGCCATACGCATAGGAGGCGTAGAGCTGGTCTGCGACGTTCCTGTGGTCTTCGCGTGTCTTTCCCGGACCGATACCGAGGTTCATAAGACGCGAGAGGCAGGGAAGGGAATCGATTGGTGGCTCGGCGCCTCGCCGGAAGAGGTCCCTCGAGAGGACGATCTGGCCCTCCGTGATGTAACCGGTAAGATCGGGGACCGGATGCGTGATATCGTCATCAGGCATCGTCAAGATCGGGATCTGCGTGATAGACCCGGTCTTTCCCTTGATCCTCCCTGCACGCTCATAAATGGAGGCAAGGTCCGTGTACATGTATCCGGGGTATCCCCTTCTTCCCGGGACTTCTTCCCTGGCAGTCGAGATCTCCCGCAATGCCTCGCAGTAATTGGTCATATCGGTGAGGATGACAAGCACGTGGAGGTTGTGGGTAAACGCCAGGTACTCAGCGACAGAGAGCGCACATCTCGGTGTTGCGATTCGTTCGATGGTCGGGTCATCGGCAAGGTTCATGAAGAATACCACGCGTTCCAGGGCGCCGGTACGCTCGAAGTCGTTCATGAAGAAGGAGGCTTCCTTGTACGTGATGCCCATGGCCACGAAGACGACGGCGAACTGTTCACCTTCTCCAAGCACCCTGCTCTGTCGTGCGATCTGGGCTGCCAGCTGGTTGGCGGGAAGACCGGATCCTGAAAAGATGGGGAGTTTCTGACCCCGCACGAGGGTATTGAGCGCATCGATTGCAGAGACGCCTGTCTGGATGAAGTCCGAGGGTTTGTCGCGGGCATAGGGATTTATGGCCGTACCAGCGATGTCCACGGTATCTTCGGGGATGATGTTGGGACGGCCGTCACGCGGGAGTCCGACACCATTGAAGATCCGTCCCAGCATATCGATAGACACGTCGATCTGGGCCGCCTCGCCGGTAAACCGGATGTTTGTCACCGAGTTGTCGACCCCGCTTGTACCCTCGAATACCTGGACAACCGCCATCTCCCGTGATATGTCGAGGACCTGTCCGGTCCGGATCTCCCCGTCAGGAAGGGTAATGCGTGCTGTTTCCCCATACGATACGCCGATCGGGTTTTGCACGAACATAATGGGACCGGAGACGTAGTTGATCGTCCGGTAGTCCCTGCTCATCAGCGGGTCGGATCTCATCGCTCGGCCTCCAGTGCATCAATTGATGTCTTGATCCTCTCTGCGAGAGCCTGTATCTCACTGGCAGATCCGAGTTCCTTCATGCGTGCGATCTCGGAACGAAGGGGAAGTAATGAGACCTGTTTCAATCCGACACCGCGTTCTATTGCATTGTTCATGGCCGAATCATAACTCTGGATCGCCTTCAACATCCAGTACTGCTTATCAAGCGGGCAGAACGAATCCGTGTCGCTGTAGGCGCTCTGCTGGAGGAAATCCTCCCTGATCATACGGGTAACCTCGAGGATGGCTTTCTCGCTCTCGGGAAGAGCGTCAGGGCCCACGAGCTGGACAATCTCCTGGAGTTCGACTTCCTTCTGCAACAGATACATCATGCGGTCACGGAGTTCTTCCCAGTCAGGCCCCAGGTTCTCCAGGTACCAGTCGTTTAAGCCGTCGATATACAGCGAATAACTCTTTATCCAGTTGACAGACGGGAAATGCCTCCTGTATGCAAGGTTCGTATCGAGTGCCCAGAAAGTGCCGGTGATGCGGAGCGTGTTCTGTGTGATAGGTTCGGAGAAGTCTCCACCAGGGGGAGATACTGCTCCAACGATGGTGACCGACCCGACGCGGTCACCGGAACCGATGCAGTCCACCCGTCCGGCCCTCTCGTAGAATGCTGCAAGCCGTGTGGCAAGATATGCAGGGTATCCCTCTTCACCAGGCATCTCCTCGAGCCTCCCGGACACCTCACGCAATGCCTCTCCCCAGCGCGAGGTGGAATCAGCCATGAGCGCCACGTCGTAGCCCATGTCCCGGTAATACTCCCCCATGGTGATGCCGGTGTAGATGGAAGCCTCACGGGCAGCGACAGGCATGTTCGAGGTATTTGCGACGAGTATGGTGCGCTCCATGAGTGGAAGGCCTGTTCGCGGGTCGACCAGTTCGGGGAATTCGCTCAAGACGTCGGTCATCTCGTTGCCCCTCTCTCCACAGCCGATATAGACGATGATCTGTGCATCGGACCATTTCGCAAGTGTCTGCTCGGATACGGTCTTTCCGGTCCCGAACCCGCCGGGAATCATCGCCGTGCCGCCCTTCGTGAGAGGGAAGAGACTGTCAAAGATCCTCTGCCCGGTCAGGAGGGGAACTGTCGGATCGAGTTTTTTCCGGTACGGCCTTCCCTTCCGTACCGGCCACTTCTGCATGAGGGTAACCGGCCCGGTCCCCTCGAGGTGGCAGACCGGTTCTTGTACCGTGTAATCGCCGGCCTCGATCCCGGATACCACGGATTCCGGCACATCCGGAGGGACCATGATCTTATGTGTGATATGGTACTCCTGTACCGTTCCGAGAACATCACCACCTGCTACGCGGTCGCCCTTTTTAACCGATGGTAAAAACGCCCATTTCTTCGATCGATCCAGTCCGGCTACGTCGATCCCGCGGGATATGAAACTCCCGCTCTTCTCCACGAGCACCGGCAGAGGCCTCTGGACACCATCGTAAATGGAAGATATGAGACCCGGCCCCAGTTCCACGGAGAGAGGAAGCCCGGTATTGTCAACTGGCTCACCGATACAAAGGCCGGTCGTGTCCTCGTATACCTGGATAACCGCCTGGTTGCCTTCAAGGCGAATTATCTCTCCGCTCAGGGCCTCTTCGCCCACTTTCACCACATCGTACATCTTCGAACCCCTCATCGCGTCCGCAATCACGACTGGGCCCGAGATACGTGCGATTGTCCCTTTCACCATTTTTATCGCCTCAACACAATATTATACCCGATAGCTCTCCGGAGAAGCCTCTCGACGTAGCTCACTCCGCCGACCCCTCTCTTCTGAATCGGTATCGGTATGATTATGGGCCGGTACGTCTTTTCGATCTTGCTCATCAGTTTGTCGTCAAGTACCTGCATGTAATCCTCGTTCACGGCGATTATTCCGGTATCATCGCGGAACAGAAGATCGGGAATAATCTTTCGCGCACCTTCCGGGCCATCCACCTCGATCACTTCAACCCCGGCAAGACGGAATCCTGCTGCGGTATCGGGATCCGTAACGACGGTGAATTTATACATGGATCAGCTCGGCCTCCAGGTCTTCATCTGATACCCCTGCATGCTTGCACCGGGCAATGATCCGGATATTGATGATCTCGGAATATTTTGCCCAGATATACCCGATTATGACGCCAATGCTTAAGGGATCCAATCTGAAGGTCCCGGTGTTGTTGCTGATGATGTAACTGTCGAGTTCTTTTTCAAAGACAGATATCCGACCGGCTGCAAGCGCCTCCGCCGGCAGGTAGGACAAGAAGTAGTACGGTGTTCCATCGAGATGCTTCAGGGCGTTTTCGAGGTTTCCGGACTCGACCATTTTTTCGAATTTTTCCTCATCAATCCGCAGTCCACCTTCAAGGAACAGGTTTTTGGCATCGTCCCAGTCCACGTTGTCGTTTATGATGCGGATGACGCTCTTGATGTTGTTGGCATCGATCTCGCGTCTGATCAGTCTCCGGACGATCTTCTCTTCGGTTGACTTGCCTTTCGCGGCTTCGAGCGCCTTCTGGTAATAGTACTTGTCAAGTGCGTATTCCAGGATGACAAGATCACGGTTTTCAGAATACTCGTCGATATAATCCGTGAGAGGAAGTGCATAGGGCTGCTCCCATGTTGCCAGGAGATCCACGACCGCCCTGACGTCAGGCTGTTTTAAGAGTTCGTTTAAGGTCGCTTCGTCCAGTTCACCTGCCGGGATAAGGCACTCCTTGATCTCATCCTGGCTTGCATGGATCTTCTTGCCCCGTAGAATGGTCTTGATATTCTGGACATCCCACTTGTTCAAAAAGATAACGATGTACTTTTCAGCAAGTTCACCCTGCACAAGACCGAGAATTTTTCTGTAGGTATTGACAAGGTTCTTCCGAAGCGCGTACTCGATTGCCGTTATCCCTGAATACAGGATGTTTGCCTCTTCGATCTCTTTTTTATAGGGGGTTTTTTCCAGTTCGGTGATGATGGAGGGGATATCCTGCCTGATGATGAGTGCGTCATATGCTTTCCGGTCAAAAAGCCTGCTGTGCATCCCTCTGATTCGCGCATTGATATACCCATAATCCATTTCATTCACCAAAGAGAAATCCGAAGAGGTCTTTTCTCATGTGCATCCGGGCATTATCCAGTCTCGATTCCAGTGTATTGCGCACGATGATTCCTTTGTCGGCAATTTCGGCGTCAAGACCGCCGGCGCTCTCCCTGTCGGGAACCACCTCGAATTCCAGGGATGAATTTTCCCTGCATTTTTTGGACAGGGCCTCATCCCTTGGGTCAACATGAACGATAATGCGGCCGTTCAGGTTTTCTGTTGACCGATCCAGCAACCGGGCAAAACTCTCCGCATACCGGGGATCATTTCGGCATCCACCGAGCATACTCTCTGCCTGTGAAAAAGCCTGGTCGAATATTCTTTCCTTTTCCCGTGTCAGTTCGGCCTTCATATCTTCCTTGAGAAGATAGAGCGACTTGTTCTTCTTTATGTTCACCTTCCCTTCCGCTGTTGCTACAAGTTCATCTCTAATCGTCTCTGCTCTCTTTTGCGCATCGGCCAGGATCCCTTCGGCACCGGCACGGGCATTTTCCAGAATATCCTCTCTCTTCTCCTGCGCACTTTGTTCCATCGAGTGGAGCAGTTCGTTAAATGCCATCCTCGTAAATCATCTTTGTTCAGGTAATCCGCTTGCGATACGAAAGATCCTGCCAGCCGGGGATCTCCCGGCCCGGCGGACGGGATGGATTAGATCATGATGATTATCATCGATGCTACCACGAACCCGAGAATGACAAGGGTTTCGGGAATTGCCTCGAGTATGATGATAGAACTGGAGGTCTCCGGCTTCTCGGCTATAGTTCCCGCACCTGCAGAACCGATTCTTGACTGCGCCCACGCTGTCCCAATCGCACCGGCTGCGAACGCAATCGCTGCTCCAATCGGTTTCTCCCAGCCGGCCATCTGGATAGCGGCTGCCGCTGTTGCTACATCTGCCATGTTTCAGTCTCCGTTAGCTGTAACATAACTGTTATAATATATAAAATCGATAGCTTAACAACATTAGAACGATTTTTTGTATAAGTTAAGTACCTATAAATAAAAATAAATATCAAAAATAAAATAAAACAATGCTTCAGTTCCTCCCAAAAGGTTTGTACATCACACCTCCGCCTTCATAGAATTTCGAGTAGAATTCCACGATATGCAGTCTCATCGAGTGAATGGATGGGCTGAACATCGCCAGTATCACGTTGAGGGAATGCAGCAGGATTGCAATGAGAACTCCGACGGCAACGACATCCATTGCGCCGCCGAGCTGGTTTGCCACCATGGCAAGGATGACTGAGGCCATTCCGATAGCCATGATCCTCGCGTATGAGAGGATGTTCCCGATTGAGCTCATGATCTCTATCGCACCGAGAACGCCCCCACCATAGATGACCATCGGCAGGGAGATGAGTATGACCAGGATTGCCGGGATCAGGACGACAGCGGGGACGATACCGGTCAATGTACAGATCAGGATCAGTATCCCTGACAGGACCCCGATAGTCCCGGCCTTCTCAAAGACATGCCTCTTGCTCCTTCTCGCAAATGCATTGAGAATCCCAATCCCCAGTCCGAGAAATACGTGTATGACACCGATTGCTATCGCCACTATCAGGAGGGGAATCATTGCCTCGACGCGGTTCCAGGTGATCCCAAGGAAGGTTAAAGGCTGCAACCAGCCCATATGCTCCCCAAAATCGCCGAAGAATTCCCCGAACAAAAACCCGAAAAAGATCGTGGGGATTGAGGAGATGATAAGAATATTCATTATCTGCTGCATCCATGCAAGGTCCCGGAATATGCGTTTCATGACCAGTCCAAATCCCATGATACAGATACCATAGCCAATATCACCGACTATCACTCCAAAGAATATGGGAAAGAATATCGCGAATACGGGGCTTGGGTCTACTTCAAGATACCGGGGCGGGGTCACGAGCTGGGTGAAGAACTCAAATGGCCGGACCCACCAGGGATTGTCATAGAAGATGGGCGCCTCCTCGAATTCATCAGGACTCATATCCATCACGGTAAGGACAACACGATCACCGAATGCCTGGAAAAGCGCTTTTTTTGTCTTTTTGATGAATTTTTTCGGTACCCACCCTTTCACAAGTATCGTGTGCTCGGATTCTCCGAACTTGCTGAAGGCCGAGACCTCCTCCTTTCGGTCCTCAAGCAGTCTCCGGTAAACAGCGAGTTGCTGGTAGTACCGTGATGAAAGAGCTGACAATTCCGCATCGATATCCTTCATCTCCTGGTCTATCTCGATCTTTTTTAAGGAGATCTTGTTCAGGGCATCCTGCAGGGGCATGTTGGCGTAGTCCTTCGGGATCCTGATCTCGTTGACGTTTTGAGAGAAGAGGAATGAATGGACGTCTTCGGAATACTTCTTGTTGAATACCGTGATCGCAGCAGTCGTCGTCTCGTCGAGATCTGCAGATATGAATTCGAACTGGTTATGCGTGATGTTCTTCAATATCGGGGTGATAAGGGCAAGGACGTCTTTGAATTCGCTTTGAATGAGAAGAACGGTCACTTCAAAGCCTTCCATCAACGGGAGCTGGTTTTCCAGAGGCTGAATCTTGTCGAGTATCTTTTCGTATCGTTCCAGTGTGGTCTTATTCAGGTCCAGTTCGCTCTTCCGCGAGGCAAGCTCCCGTGTCCGGGTCTCGAGTTCATTTATTCCTGATTCTGCGATAGATACAAGATCGCCGGTGCTTTTCCAACGGAGTTCTTCAAATATTCTATCCTGTTCTGCAATGTCATCCGGGATCCCGGGGAGTATCTGGTAAATACCATTGATTTTCATCAGGACGGACGTGAGATCTTCCAGGCTGATCATTTCCATCTTGTTGAACAGGCCAGGATATTGTCCAAGACCTGCATCCTGGAGATGGATCGTCCCCTCCTGGTAGAGAACATCAACGATATTCTGGTGATCCTTTTTTGGTCCTATTACAAGGACACTCTCCATTCTCTGCCGCATAACGGCTACTCAAATGCTACTTTTTCGATAATTCTTCGTGATGCGTCCGCGACCCGGGATTCGCCCCTTCTTGCGGTCTCCAGCCGGCGTGCTTCTGCCTCGGACCGTAAGGCCTGCATCTCGGATTCGAGCTTTGCCATGCCCTGCGAGTATCTCTTCTCGGCAAGTGATTCTCCTTCCTTTCTTGCACCTTCGATCATCTCGGAGGAGCGTTGCTTTGCGTCAGAAATTATTGCCTGGGCCTGTACCCTCGCACTCTCTTCCTGCTCTTTTAATTCAAGTTCTTTTGTCTTGACCTGTTCGAGGAGAGATGCCTCTTCTTCCATTTCCATCACCTAAACCAGACCGTGTTTATGCTTCAATACCGATGAGACCCCGTAATGTGGATCGCAATACTCTATCTTCTTCGGGAGATTGCCGTCTTTTTCAGATGCCCGGACGATACGCTCTTCACAGCGTTTTAGCGCCACCATTCGTAATTTTTCAATCATTTCGAGGTTTGCAGAGCGCATTGTCCGGCCCCTGGAATTGTGTGGGATCGCGGAATACTTGGTATACCAGCATATATATCTTCCCCCGAAAATAGGGGATGTAAAATACAAATCTCCCGGGCGGATGTGCGTTGGAAATACCGGACATGAATGTGGCATGGACAGCTATATCTTATTCCGAATCGATTTCGGTATACAGGGCATTAATCTTATTCCGGCGGATGATAGGATGGGATGGTAATATGTTTACGAGGGTTTTATTTCCAACCGATTTTTCCGAGCATGCAAGAAGGGCCCAGGACTGCATTGGACAGCTTCCCGGGATCCACGAGGTTATCCTTCTTCACGTGGCGGAAACCGAAAAATCGGGCAGGGAACGCTGGGTTGAAGGCGCTATCGAGAAAAAGGTGATGCGATCCCTGAATGAAGAGAAAACTCTTTTAGAAAAAACCGGGCTCGTGGTAAAAGTCAGGATAGAGCCCCCCAGGGGCAGATCGGTCGGCCAGGCCATTGTCGATGTCGCAGCCGAAGAGGAGGCCACTGTCATCGTGATGAGTGCCCGGGGGAAAAATCTCATCAGGGGTCTTTTGCTTGGCAGTGTATCGTCACACATTCTCAGACATGCCCCGATTCCGCTACTCATCATGCGATATAAAGTGATAGAGAGTCTGTCGGGTGTCGTATACCAGAAGTTCTGCCCGATGATTCTCTCGAGGGTTCTCTGTCCCACGGATTTTTCCACATTCTCGGACCAGGCTGTCAGAACTGCCAGCAATATCCCGGGAATAGGGTCAATCGTTCTCCTGCATGTCATCTCCAGGGGCGAGACCAAAGAGGAGATCCTGGAGAATGAGGCCCTTGCCATCAAAAATCTTGAAGAGTCTCGCGATTCCCTTGAAAAGAGGGGGATCCAGGCCACAACTATAGTCCGGAGAGGCAGCCCGCCACATGAGATCAACCACGTTGCCGAAGAAGAGGATGTATCGCTCATATGCATGAGTTCGTACGGGAGGGGATGGTTTGAGGACTTGCTGGTCGGAAGCACGTGTGTAGAAGTGGCAAAAAATACGATGCGCCCGATCCTTATCCTGAGATAAAAGGAGCCCCTGATATCAGGTATTCAGAATGTACAGGAGGAGAAAGAGAAAAACTCCTGCGGCTATCCAGAGATAGATAATAATCTGGAGTATCTTCATGATCACCGCAGCTTTTGCACGGAAACGGGGATCTTTTGAAAGTCTCTCGAATATACCTTCATCCACGTGTTTTTCTCCCGGAAAAAACAGGAACTGCTAATGCGCCTGGATAATATTTTTTGTTCTCTTCCTCCTGAAGAGATCCTCGCGCTCCCTCTCCTCGAGGTGCATCTCGATATATCGGCGGGTGGCCTTGAGTCTTGGGATCAGGATATTTTCTAGCGCATTCACTCTCCGGCGGGTATTCCGGATCTCTAAAGCAAGTCTCCGCACAGTCCCCTCCAGTTCAGCCAGTTCGAGTATCTTCCTTGTTGAGTGCTCAAACAGCGTAGCAGCACAGTCGAGATGGGTGTTGGTGCCGAGATAGCTGTATCCCGTCCGGGAATGCGTCCGGAGTGTTTCCGGGACAACAATTCCGGGAACACGGACACCCATGATGGAGCGCGTGTCCATGGAGAGATCATCCATCTTCGGGGTTGATCCTGCGATCTCCTCGAGCCGGTTCCTCCCGGTCACCAGGTGGGCTGCGGACAGTGCATCCAGGGCACGATCAACACTCTCCTGGACCTCTCTTTTGAGACGGATATACGAATCCAGGTACCTGAAAAATTCCATTACCATCGCATCCAGTTTCTCCTCGAGTAGATCGTGGCCTCTCTGGGCAAGAACCTCCTGTCTCTTCAGTTTGAGAAGTTCAATTCTCGTGGGGCGGATGCCGCTTATCGCCAGCTTGCTCATGTCTGCGATCTCCGGTGGGCAGGGTGGTATTGTGCGATAAAACGGGTGTCTATCCTCTTCAACTCGGATTCAGGCAGGATGGAGAGCAGCTCCCAGGCTATGTCGAGCGTCCTGTGAAACGAACGATCCTCGTACTGCCCCTGCGCGATCAACTCGGTCTCAAAACGTTCAGTAAAAGTCAGGTACTGCCTGTCGGTGTCTGAAAGCCCTTCCTCGCCGATCACCGCAACCAGGTTCTTGATCTTTATCCCTTGTGCATAGGCAGAATAGAGCTGGTTGTTGACATCCGCATGATCGTCCCGGGTCCTTCCTTCACCGATTCCACCCTGCATCAGTCGCGAAAGACAAGGCAGGACGTTTATCGGGGGATAGATCCCTTTCCTGTAAAGGTCGCGCGAAAGAACGATCTGGCCCTCTGTGATATATCCTGTCAGGTCGGGGACAGGGTGGGTTATGTCGTCGTCAGGCATCGTCAGGATGGGCAGCTGGGTAATCGAACCCTTCTTTCCGGCAATACGCCCGGCACGCTCGTATATTCCGGCAAGATCGGTATACATGTAACCGGGATACCCTCTCCTGCCGGGCACCTCCTCTCTCGCAGCCGCGATCTCCCTGAGAGATTCGCAGTAATTGGTAAGGTCCGTGAGGATGACGAGGACGTGCATATCCTTTTCAAACGCCAGGAATTCCGCCGTCGTGAGTGCGAGACGCGGCGTGATGATCCGTTCGATCGCAGGATCGTCGGCAAGGTTCAAGAATAAAACTGCCCTCTCCAGCGCACCGGTCGACCGGAAATCCCTCAGGAAAAATGCCGCTTCCTCGTGAGTAATCCCCATCGCGGCAAATACGACTGCGAAGTCTTCCTCCTGCCCGAGCACCTTTGCCTGCCGGGTTACCTGTGCGGCAAGCATGTTGTGTGGAAGCCCGGCCCCGGAGAATATGGGAAGTTTCTGACCCCTGACGAGGGTATTCATGCCGTCTATCGCTGAAATCCCTGTTTCGATAGAATCACGGGGATGTTCGCGGGCATAGGGATTGATTGGCAATCCATAGATGTCCCGCATCTCCTCCGGGATGACCGGCCCTCCGCCGTCGAGCGGTTGGGCAATCCCGTTGAAGATCCGCCCGAGTATCTCTCCGGACAGGGGGATCTTCATTATCTCGCCGGAAAACCGGACCGAGGTGATATCGGTATCGAGATCACGGGTACCCCCGAATACCTGGACTATGGCCCGGGTGGTCTGGGTTTCGAGCACCTGGCCGAGTCTCTTCTCACCGCTCGGCATCGTAATCTCGACAACCTCGCTGTACCCGATACCCTCGACATCGTCGACAACGATGATCGGGCCGACCACCTTGGAGACCGTGGAATATTCCCTGGAAGGTTCAGCCATTGCCTTCACACCCCCAGCTCTTTGAACTGTGCGGCCATGGCAGTCTTGATAGCGGCAAATTCGGGTTCCTCTGCATCTTTTGGTACCGAACCCATCCGGGCCAGTGCGGTCTTGACCGGGAGGTTTCGGATCTGTTCCGTGGTAATGTTGTGTTCAAGGGCCCTGTCCGCCAGGGTAAAGAAGTCAAACAGCATCGCCATCATCCGGTACTGCCTGCCGGCATCCGTATAGGTATCATGCGGGTGGAATGCGTACTGGGCGAGGTAACTCTCCCGGATCGTCTCGGCTTTGAATAAAACGAGTTTGTCCTCTTCGGGCAGTACTTCCGGACCAACGAGCTTGACGATCTCCTCGAGTTCGTTCTCTTTCTGGAGAAGGAGCATCATCTCCTTGCGGTACGCGACCCACTCCGGGCCGATGTTCTCGGTCCACCATCTTCCCACCTCGTCCCCGTACAGGGAATACGAGAGCAGCCAGTTGATTGCAGGGAAGTGGCGCCGGTATGCGAGGTCCGAATCGAGCGCCCAGAAGACCTTCACGATACGGAGCGTATTCTGCGT
>LKUF01000153.1 GCA_001412335.1 Methanolinea sp. SDB | reverse complement strand
GTCCTCCTCGTCGTCAGCCTGGCTGTCTTCATCCTGGTCATCGACACCACCACCATGGAAGTCTCCATCAGCGCCCTCGTGGATGACCTGAACACCAGTCCCTCAACCATCCAATCCATCATAACCATCTATACACTGGTGAAGGCCGCCTTCATGCTGACCGGGGCAAAAATCCAGGACGTCATTGGGAGGAAGAGGACGTTTCTTATCGGTGCTGCGATTTATGGCGTCGGGACTTCCATGGCTGCAGTCAGCTGGAATGCAATGATCTTCCTCATCGGCTGGTCAGTACTTGAAGGGATCGGCACGGTGCTGATGCTCCCGGCAACGGTCACATTCATTACCGGAACCTACCAGGGGAAAGAACGGGCATTTGCCTTCGGTGTCTGGGGCGGGATCGCCGCGGCGGCCAGCATCTTTGGCCTTATCTTCGGTGGCTACCTGGCCACATTTTATACCTGGCGGTGGGTTTTTGCCCTCGAGCTGGTCATCCTTCTCATTATCTTTGCTCTCCACCGGATGCTTATCGAGACCCGCCCGACAGCATCCTGGAAGAGCTTTGATCTTGGTGGGTCGCTTCTCTCGGTTCTCGGCCTTATGAGCCTGGTTTTTGGGATTCTTCTTATCAAGAAGCCCGAAGAATGGGTGATCGTCCCCTTCCTCATCACCGGGGGTATCATCCTTCTCTCCGGGTTTTATTTCTGGGAGCGGCGGCAGACCAGCAAGTCAAAAGACATCCTGCTGGATGTGACCATCATTCGTGAACGCTCCTTCCTTGCCGGCAATGCTGTCGCCGTCGGCCAGAAATTTGCCAGTGCAGGCTTTATCTTCATCTTTCCCCTCTTCTACGAGATAGTAACGGGTGCGACCGCGTATGAAACCGGCGTCGCCCTCCTGCCCATGTCCCTTGCAATCGTCGTATTCTCCGTCCTCGGCGCCCGTCTCGCATCGTGGTTCGAACCAAAATACGTTCTCCTCGGCGGAATCGCCCTCACCGGAGCAGGACTGGTAGCCCTAAAAGATATCTTTTCCCTCACCACTACCGCCCATGATATCATCGCCGGGAGCCTCCTGTTCGGGATCGGTCTTGGAATCATCCTTTCCCAGGTGACCAACCTCACCCTCTCCTCCATCCGGAGTGAGCGCCAGACCGATGCCTCAGGTATGTATAACACCGCCAGGCAGCTGGGAAGCTCTCTCGGAACGGCAATTATCGGGATTGTACTGGCCCTTGGTTTCGTCCACGGGCTGTCTTCCGGTACATCCTCGCTTCCTCCTCCCGGCCAGCCCCTGTTGTCAATGGGGATCAGCGAGGCAGCGGTCAACCAGGGAATGGAATACGCGTTCATTGCGATGATTCTCATGGTTATCGGCATGTTCATTGCAGGCCTGTTCATCCGGAAAACAGGGAAGATTGTGTGAACGATGAAAGTGGAGGATAATAAAACTCAGCAAAAGGGGTGCGGCCACCCAGGATTGACCATGAGGCTAAAAATGAAGGGTGTACTCCGGGGCTGCTGCATACTGTTTTTTTAGTTCTTCGGGCAGCATTCAGTACTTTATGGCGAATGGAACCTCCAACACCTGATAGAATGCCTATTGAATCCTCCATCAAAATATGCCCCTCGGTTTCGCCTCTTCGCCTGAGGTTCCATGCTGAACCAGGGTGAAAAGACAGAGTGCGATACCCCACACGGCGGTGATACCGGTATCGGCATCAAATTTTTTAGATCCCCTTCTCGTCCAGTCGCCAGATGAACTGGTAAAAAAATACTCGTCCGTTCAAGGGGTGCCCCTGTGTCGGGATTTACATTGTTCGCGGTCCTTGCCACTGACAAAGGCCAGGAAGATGGCTTTAATCAGCCCGAAAAAAGGGATTTACCTCGGAGTTGAGAAATTCCTCACTTCACTTTTTCAGGCGGGATTCCCAGTGCATCGGCAACCCCCATTCCATATGCCTCGTCGGCTTTCAGGCAATTTTTTATGTGCCGGATCTTGATGAACTCGGGGATATCTCCCATGGCACGGGCAGTATTCTCAAAGAGTTCCTTCTGCTGGGCTTTACTCATGAGACGGAAGAGCTTGCCCGGCTGGGTATAATAATCGCTATCGTCCTCCCGGAAGTTCCAGGCCTTTGCAGCCCCCGAGAGCTCGAGGGGAGGCTCCGTGTATTCAGGCTGTGCCTCCCATTCTCCGAAACTGTTCGGGGTGTAGCCGAGCGTGGAGCCGTGGTTCCCGTCGACCCGCATCTGCCCGTCCCTGTGGGAGGCATGGGCGACGGCGTTCTTCGCGCTGTTGACCGGGATCTGGTGGTGGTTGATCCCGAGACGGTACCGTTGGGCGTCCCCGTACGAGAAGAGCCGGCCCTGCAGCATCTTATCAGGCGAGAAGCCGATACCCGGGACCACCGCGGCAGGGTTGAACGCGGCCTGCTCCACATCCTGGTAGTAGTTGTCCGGGTTTCGGTTCAGCTCGAGAATACCGACCTCGATGAGCGGGAAATCCTTGTGGTACCAGACCTTCGTCAGGTCGAACGGGTTGTACGGCATCTTCTGTGCCTGTTCATCGGTCATCACCTGGATGTACATCTTCCACCTGGGAAAATCGCCTTTTTCGATGCTCTCGTAGAGATCGCGCCCGTTGCTTTCGCGGTCCTTCCCGACGATCTCGCACGCCTCCTCGTCGGTCAGGTTTTTGATACCCTGCTGTGTCTTTAAGTGGAACTTCACCCAGACCCGCTCGTTTTTCCTGTTGATCATGCTGTAGGTGTGGCTTCCGAACCCGTGCATGTGGCGGAAAGAATACGGGATACCCCGATCGCTCATGACGATGGTCACCTGGTGCAGTGCTTCGGGGAGGTTTGTCCAGTAGTCCCAGTTGTTCAATGCCGAACGAAGGTTGGTCCGGGGATCCCGCTTGACCGCACGGTTGAGGTCAGGGAACTTGTGCGGGTCACGTATGAAGAAGACAGGAGTATTGTTGCCGACAAGGTCCCAGTTACCCTCCTCGGTGTAGAACTTCGTGGCAAATCCCCGGATGTCCCGCTCGGCATCCGCGGCTCCGCGCTCGCCCGCGACTGTCGAGAACCGGAGAAAACATTCGGTCTCCTTGCCAATCTTCTCGAAGATCTTTGCCCGGGTGTATCTCGTGATATCATGGGTGGTCGTGAATGTGCCGAAGGCTCCCGAACCCTTGGCGTGCATGCGCCGTTCGGGGATAACTTCCCGGTCAAAATGTGCAAGTTTCTCAAGGTACCAGACGTCCTGCAGGAGCATTGGGCCACGGGGCCCGGCCGTCATGGCGTTGTCGTTCTCCGGGACCGGCGCCCCTGCAGCGGTTGTCAGTTTCTTCTTCTTCTTCTCCATCTTTCATTCACCTCGTTCCAGGACCCTTGCGGACACTGGCAAGAACTCATCTCTGAGCAATCCTTCTTTTGCTGTATTCTTAAACTTCGTGATCCGGCACCCTCTTATGGTGTGGCATGGACCGCTATTCATCTCCTGCACCAGTTTTGGGAATTTGGCCAAACCCGTATTCTGCCATAAAGCCGCAGAATCAACAGCGACAGATGCAAGCGATAAAGCCGGGAAAGTGGTAATATGCCTGTACCAAACATTTTTTACCCTAATATTTTTAATGAGTCAGAGATAGAAATGACCGACATTCCCAACCGCGTAGCATGTGCGCCGCGTCTCGTCTCGTGGAATATCACGCTCCGGTGTCCACTGAAATGCTCCCACTGCTATGCAAAGGCAGGGGAGAATGAAAGCGCAGGAGTGCTTTCCACGGACGAGGCACTGGCGGTCATCGACCAGATACGGGATGTCGGAACGCCTATTGTCGTTCTCTCCGGCGGCGAACCACTCATGCGGGATGATCTCTGCACGATTGCCCGGTATGGCACCGATCGGGGGCTTCCGATGGTGATGGGCACAAGCGGCTATATTCTCGACCATTCCATGGCCAAAAGGCTCCGGGACGCGGGAATCCGAACTGTTGCAGTCAGCATCGACTCCGCAGACCCTGCAGTCCACGACTCGTTCCGGGGCGTCAGCGGTGCGTGGGAGAGGGCTGTGCAGGCAATACAAAACTGCCGCGAAGCAGGTATCGGGGTCCAGATCAATATGACGGCAATGCGGCCATCTGCCTGT
The DNA here is from genome assembly GCA_001412335.1 of Methanolinea sp. SDB. Classification (GTDB taxonomy): domain Archaea; phylum Halobacteriota; class Methanomicrobia; order Methanomicrobiales; family Methanospirillaceae; genus SD8. The sequence continues at coordinate 554 of LKUF01000153.1, read as the reverse complement.
GATGTGGATTCCGTGGTGGAGCTTGGAAAGGATCTCGGGGTTCTGGATTACCAGGTATTTTTCCCGGTTCCCACGGGGCGTGCACAGGATTCTGCCCCCCTGGATCCATGGGAATATGAAGAGGTGATCCGGCAGGTGCTCCTGAACTACCGTGACACTGATGTACGGCTCCGTCCGACCTGTGCCCCGCAGTTCAGGCGGATTGCGGAAGAACTCGGAATCGGGGATCAGGCCTGGGGACGGGGATGCATCGCCGGGATCAGCTATTGCCGGATCTATGCGGACGGGGATGTCACCCCCTGTCCCTACCTGCCGGTCAGTGCAGGGAATCTCCGAACGACTTCTTTTTCAAAGATCTGGTATCAATCACCGGTATTTTCCGTACTCCGCAACCCGGACCTGCTGACCGGGAAATGCGGGGTGTGCGAGTACCGGACGATATGTGGCGGCTGCCGTGCCCGGGCATACCGTGGAACCGAAGCTGTTCTTCACCGGTGGTGTGACGGGCTTTTGCAACCCGGGGCAATCGCAGGGGAGCTCTGCTCCGAGGACCC
>LKUF01000152.1 GCA_001412335.1 Methanolinea sp. SDB | reverse complement strand
AGTCGATGGAAAAGATGCCGCAAAGGCTCCCGTTGCAGAGCTTGCACATTCAGTCGGCCTGGTCTTCCAGAACCCTGATCACATGTTCTTTGCCGACTCGGTCTTTGAGGAGGTTGCATTCGGCGTTGACAACTTAAAGATCCCGGACCGTGAGAGAGCCGTCATCGATGCACTCTCCACCGTACGCCTCGAGCACCTCCGGGATCTCTATCCGCGCTGGCTCTCCCGCGGTGAACGCCAGCGCCTGGCAATCGGCTGCATTCTTGCCATGAAACCGCCAGTGCTCATCCTTGACGAACCGACCACCGGTCTTGACGGTGAAGAGTCACGGGAGATCATCGAGTTGATAAAACGACTCCAGGGAGACGGGCACACGATCATCATGGTCACGCACAGCCGCGAGATTGCAGAGGAATGTGCTGACAGGGTTGTTCGCATGGAAGCAGGAAAGATCGTTTCCGATTCAGGAGTGGGGGCCTGATATGGGCGAAATTCTCCAGTATATACCAGGGAACGGGCTGTTCCACCGACTCCATCCTGCAACGAAGATCCTCTTCATCATCGTGGTGAGCATCGCGACGATCCTCTCGTCCTCCATACCTCTCCTCGTCGCCTATCTTCTCCTCATCCTCCTGCTGGCACTGGCAGGCCATCTCCTGAAACCCGTGCTCCAGCAGATGCTCCTTGTCGGGCTCATGAGTATCGTCCTCTACCTTGTCACGATCCTGACTGTTCCAAGGGGAACAGTGATAGGCTCCCTTGTTCCTGGTTTCATACCGTTCATCGGGGGAAGCATCCCTGTTACCGTCGAAGCCCTCATCGTCGGAACCGTTCTTACGCTGCGTTTTGCCATCCTCATAACCGCCTTCCAGCTCTTCGTCATCTCGACCCAGCCCCGCGATCTCGTGCATACGATGGAACGTGCACGAATTCCTGCTGATTATACCCTGATGTTCATCATCGCCCTGCGGTTCATTCCGACACTCCAGATCGAGGGGAAACGTATCCACGAGGCCCAGCTGGCCAGGGGATACCACCCGGGCGAGGG
>LKUF01000151.1 GCA_001412335.1 Methanolinea sp. SDB | reverse complement strand
AAATGTTCAGATCTTCTGGTACAGTTTCCCGTACATGATCTGACCTTTTTTCTTGGGATGACGCTCTCCGAGATCACCGTGATAGAGAGCGAAGTTTGCATTGGTGCCGTCCACGTCCATCTCCACGTCCTCGACATACTTGAAGCCGGGCATCATCACATCGATTGTGCCAAAGACGATGATCTCACCCTGGACCATCTGTCCGCCAATCTTGCTCTTGCCGTTCCCCTTGATGATTATACGGCCGCCTTCTGCATGTGTCCCGACATGGACGTCGGCATCACCTTCAATGATAATCTCGCCTCCGTTCATGAAGTAACCGGTATCGCTTCCCGCGTTGCCGAGTACCCGGATTGTGCCGCCCTGCATACCCCGCCAGTCACCGCGGTAGGCAGCCCCCAGGTAATTGCCGGCATTGCCCTTGATTGTAATTTCGCCGCCAGTCATTCCGATTCCGGTGAAGGCGTCCACGTTGCCGTTTACATTGATCGATCCACCCTGCATCCAGGCGCCGGTATACATATCGGCGTTGCCTTCCACCAGGATCTCACCGGCAGACATCTTCATGCCGATATATTTCACGCGTGTAGTATCACCCTTCACCACGATCCTGGTATCGGCGGCGGTCGTCGCGGCACTGCCTGCGACATCGAAATATTTCCCCAGCTGGAACTGTTCCCTTCCTTCGAATACATGCAGGTCCGCGATCTCGGAAGCCTTCTTTCCGGCAAAAACATCCGGTGAGATGTTGTCTGCCTCGAGATAGAGAGTGGGAGGGGTTTTTAAGGTTAATGTTACCGTATCCATCTCTTTTTCACCTCACTGGGTTGCATCAACCTCGATGACATACGGGTTTGGCACAAAGTGGTGGCCGGTGACCTCGTAGTTGCCAAGGTTGACGCTGTAATATTTCAGGAATTTCTCCTCGACATCCCTCATGACCTGCGGGTTCTCGTTCACCTTCGCATCGACCCAGAGGGTTCTCTTTGCACCGTTGCTGATGATCTCGCCTTTGTCGATGACGAGCTGGCCGGACTTGACCAGGAAGCTGCAGTTGGAGAACGCCTGCTCGATCCTCTCCGGATCATCGTCGGTCTCCGGGTTGAATGGATAGACGACCACGTCGCCCTCGAGGCCCGGCTTGAGTGAACCGAACATGTGGCCAAGACCGAGTGCCTTTGCAGGCCCGGCCCTGGTCATCATGGCTATCTCGTACAGCGAGAGCTCGCGGTCGATCTCTCCGATAAAGCACCTGTCGCGGACCGTGTCACCATACTTGAGGACATTGTCGAGTACGTTGTCACGGGCCTTTCTGCTCATCAGCCACTTGATGACCCGCGGGTA
>LKUF01000150.1 GCA_001412335.1 Methanolinea sp. SDB | reverse complement strand
GCCATGGAGATAACAGGCATCCCCGGGGCATCTATCCACGTATCAGTGCCCGGCGGCCGGGAGGTCGCAAAAGAGACCCTGAACCCGCGGATCGGAATCCATGGCGGAATTTCCATCCTCGGGACGACCGGTCTCGTCGAGCCCTGGGACGATCATCTCTGCGAATCAGTCCGGGAGCGGGCGTCTGTCCCCGGAAGGGTAGTGCTGACCACAGGACGAACGGGCCTCCGGTGGTCACGGCTCCTCTTTCCGGACTGGGAGGTGATCCTGATCGGAGGAAAGATCAGGGAGGTTCTCCAGGACCGCACGGGGGAGACGGTACTCTGCGGGCTGCCGGCCCTGATCCTCAGGTTTCTCTACCCCGGTATCCTGTCCGGGACCGGGTACGATACGGTCGAGGAGTTGCTGCAGGATCCGGTCTTTCCAGGGAAGATGGAGCACGCATTCGATCTTGCACGAAAGAATTACCCGAATCTCCGGGTTGTCCTCCTGGACAGGCAGGGAAGGGTCCTTGGTGATTCGGGATGAAGGTCGTCGGTGTTGGCTGCGGCCCGGGAATGCTCACCCAGGCGGCAATCACCGCGATCGCCGGTGCGACGCTTGTATACGGCTCGCGGAGGGCAATCGATCTCGCCTCGGCACATATCGCCAAAGGAGCGGAAGTCCACGAGATCCGCGATTATGGTTCGCTGCGGTCTCTCCCCGATCACGCGGTGGTGCTCTCGACAGGCGATCCCATGCTCGCAGGGCTCGGGTATCTTGGAGGCGAGGTTGTACCGGGTATATCCTCCCTCCAGGTTGCCGCTGCGAGGATTCACATTCCAATCAGGCGGATATCGGTCGTGACGGCACACGGACGTGACCACGAAGCGGCCATGAAAGAGACGGTTGGGGAATTATCCAGGGGTAAGGTAGTCTTCCTGGTTGCGGACCCGGATTTCGATGTCAGGGAGATGGCGGCACGGCTCATCGACGCGGGGGATGCGATCGGCATCGTCCTTGCCGAGAACCTGGGATACCCTGAAGAACGGATCGTTCGGGGATCCCCTGCAGATCCGCCGGTACCCGAATCGG
>LKUF01000149.1 GCA_001412335.1 Methanolinea sp. SDB | reverse complement strand
TTTTCCGGGGAGAGACCAATCATTCTCTTCTTCCGGCCAGGAAATGAATTGCGAGAGCACATGATTGTACCTGGCAACACTCGTGCGGTCACACGGTGTCCGGAATCCCGCAAAGGTCAAATCCATACGTGCAGGAGCCGGCAGGAGAGGAGTTGTGTGATTCAACCGGGTCTTTCGGGCAGGAAAAAGAAGAGATATCTTATATTCTCGGGAAACTATCCGGCTCAATGAACACAAGGTTTCTCTGGAACCATGACGGCTGGACTTCCTGTGAGAGGAAGGTCATCGTGTACCCGGACATGGAATCAAAGCTCTGGGGAAGCTGCCAGCGCAGGTACCCGGCGTTCTCGTCGAACCGTTTCTCCTGGGAGTTCCATCTCGACCCGAACGTGATGTAGAACTCGTAGGTCCCGGGCGGGATGACCTGGTAGAACATGTGGGAGTACCCCTTCTTCACGTACACTGCCGTCGTCGCCACCGTCCGCGTGGAGAACGGAGTGAGCGCCACGACCACGTCCTGGTTGCCGTACCGGTTGTCGATCTCCAGGTATTTCCAGCCGGGCTGGAAGTAGCCGGAGAGCACCGATCCACTCGGGATGCCCGGGTACACGACAGCTTCGGATGCCGAGAGGAAACCTGCGACCACGCCCTTCAGCGCGGGGTCCAGTCCGACTGCGGTCTCGTATGCAGCGATCGCTTCGCTGTGGCGTCCAAGTTTTGCGAGTGCCTGCCCCCTGTTGAAGTACGCCCTGGCGTGTCCCGGCTCCATCGCGATCGCTTCATCAAATGCCGAGATCGCGAGGTCGTAGCGGCCCTCGTTCAAATACGTCCCGCCGAGCAGGTTCCAGTCGGTCGCTGTGACGGGCGTTGCCCGTGAAGACTCCACCAGGTTGCCGTCACCTGCGGTGGCCGCCGGGACCAGTGCCGCAAGCAGCACGACGGCAAGGAGAAGTACTCCCGATTCTCGTATCCTCATCTTCGCTCAACCTCCATATCGCAGCTATAGCATATGCCGGGAGGATAATATAGTTTCGGAGATTGTCCGGACCGAAAAAACCGTTGAAATTAATTCTTTTTGTGAATAACATGTTAAAATAAGCGATTGAAGGTATCGGGCTTCTGCCCTCCGGTATTGGCTGCCATCTCCCTGATCGGGGGCTGCTGCAGCGATATGCGGCCTGGTCCGATTGCATCTTCACGACCGGGTGAGACTGCTCCGATTCCGGTCTGCCGATCTCCTCGAGAGAGCGGCCAATAGCGCACGCTTAATCTCCCATCCACTCCAAATACCCGGGTGATAGCCCGTGCTCTGGATCGTCTTCGCCCTGGTCGGTGCCCTCTCCCAGGCCACCTATAGCATGTCGGCAAAAGTGCTCCTGCGGAGGGTCTCGCCGTATACACTCGCATCCGTCTCCTTTCTCTCGGCTTCACTGGGACTCCTGTGCATCTCGATCTTCTGGGGAATCCCTCCCCTCGGGCCCGGCCTCTTCCCGGCCGTGGCGGTGACTGTCTCGATCAATATCGTCGCAACCATCCTCTTCTACCGGGCACTCGCCTCGACCGATCTCTCGCTCTCTGTCCCCATGCTTGCGTTCACCCCGGTCTTCCTCATCCTCACCTCGTTCTTCATCCTCGGGGAACTCCCCACCATCGCCGGGGCGGCCGGCATCCTGATGGTCGCATGCGGGGCATACCTGCTGAACCTGGAGTACAGGGACGGGAGGCCGATCTCGCTTTCCGCCCCGTTCCGCACGCTCTTTCGGGACCGGGGGGTCGGGTCGATGCTTTTTGTCTCCTTTCTCTACAGCATCTCGGTCAACTTCGACAAGCAGGTGGTGGAGAACTCGAACCCGGTCTTCGGTTCGGTTATCGTGTTCTTCCTTCTAGGCGTCGCGTTCCTGGTTATAGCCGCGATTGCCGGCCGGAGATCCGGCAGGATGGGTCTCGTGGGAGGATCTCCGGCCGGTCCTGCTCGCGACATCCGGGATGAACACCGCGCTGTTCATGGGGGTGGTGATACCATGAACCGGTGCGACCCTGGTATGGGCACTTCCTCTGATCATCCTGGGAGACGCGATAGCGGAGGAGAGAGGCACGGTGTGGATGACAGCGAAGTGTCCTTGCGAGAGGGGCACGGAGATGATACCTGGAAAGCGTCTCTTGATGAGAGACGTGGGGATGATACAGGGAGAGTGCCTTCCGGTGAAGGGCACGGTGTGGATGCCGGCGCGGGTGGCGACGTGGACAGGAGAGATTCCTCATCTGAGCCGTCCCTTCAAATCCCGATCTTCCTGGCCTGCCCGGCCGTCGGCGCAATTCTCGTATTCGAGTCCATCTCGATAAATATCGCCTATACCCTGACCATCGTCCCCTACGTGATCACGATAAAGCGGCTCGCTATCTTCTTCTCGGTCCTCTATGGGGGGCTGCTCCTCGGCGAGCGGCAGCTCGGCGGCCGGATCTTTGGTGCCGTGGTGATGATCGCCGGGGCTGCGATGATCGCGCTCTTTGGATGAGGCTGCACCGTTCGGATGTGAATCTGCCCGGAGGTATTCACGCATGACAAAAAAGGTGGTTCCGTTTTATTTTCAAAGGTCCGGGGAGCCCGGATTGGGTCGGCCTGTGTTTTCGTCGCATTCAAGAAGTAGCCTGGTCAATATGCCTGTTCAACTGCGGGATCGTATGCATGGGAACATCTCCCACGGTTTCCCGGTCAACGCCAAAATAATGATGGATGAGCCGGGTCTCTCATTCCGGCAATCAATCTTTTATTCAACAGGTGAATAGTGTTCCTTGAGTTCGGAAGAGATCTGCTTTGCGGCCTGGTCGATAATTTCGAGGCTGCGAAGCACCGCACGGGATACCACAGGATCACATGAACCTGATGAGGAAGAGGAAGAAAAATCGCCCTTCAGGTCCGAACAAAAGGATTGACTGCCCTGATACCCGCAACCTTTGAAAAGTGTGCATCTTCCGAATAGATCGTGGTGATTCCATGCCTTTTCATCGTGGCCAGGAGAAGTGCATCCCAGAAATGGAGATGATGGATGGCCCCAAGACCGACAGCATCGCTGATGCAGGCACCGTCGTATCCTACCACGTTCCAGCCGGAGAAATTACAGATATCGTGGACGAATCGCGAAACCGTCTCTCCCGGGAGCGGATATTCCACTTTTTCCGTCACGACAACCGAAAACTCGGCGAGGTTCTGGACCGAGACGGAAAGCGGTCGTCTCCCCGAGAAACACACCTCTATGAGCGTTTTTGCGCATTCCCTCTTTTCCGGACGGTCCAGGTCGAAAAGGTACACGAGGATGTTGGTATCAACGAGAGGCGGCGTCACGGTCATAGAGGTCTTTCCTCTCCTTGTAGTGGTATTCGCCGAAGTGATGCCCTTCGCCGATGATCATGAGTGCGTCTCCTGCGACCCGTTCCTGGTCTTTCTGGTCAAGCCAGAGCCTGAGCGCTTCCGTGACCGCCTGGCCAAGATAGCCCTTCTTCTCGCCGATCACACGCTTTGCGACCTTCCTGAACCGGGCTTCGATATCGTCGTCGATGCTGATCGTCATCACTGCCATGAATGTAAATAGATTCGGTATATATTTAAATATTTACGAAATGTAAATACATTTTTTGAAGAACCGATAATGTACGAGATTTGATGATTTAAAAGAGAAAATTCTGTTTTTTCCCCTGTT
>LKUF01000148.1 GCA_001412335.1 Methanolinea sp. SDB | reverse complement strand
CCCGTATCAGTGAGGGGTCGTGGGGTAGCCTGGACTATCCTATGGCGTTCGGGATGCTGTGACCTGAGTTCGAATCTCAGCGACCCCATTTATTATCAAAACCATGCATTTTGAGGATTAAAGAATGCAATCTTATACTCGATATGAAAGAGCCAGGATTATTGGAGCACGTGCTCTACAAATATCGATGGGTGCCCCGTTACTAATCAAAACATCAAAAATCGACCCGCTTGAAATAGCTATCGAAGAATTCCAGCAAGACATGATTCCCATCACCGTGAAGAGGAAGTAGGATTCGAATGACCGTAATACGCGAGATTCAATTAAGATCGATACTGGACAGCAGGGGAAATCCTACCGTCGAGGCTGATATCTTCACAGAATGGGGATTTGGCAGGGCGGCAGCACCCAGCGGGGCCAGTACGGGCCTTTTCGAGGCGAAGGTGAAGGATCCATTCGCTGCAGTCGAGCATGCCCGACAGAATGTCATTCCTTCCCTGATAGGTGAGGATTCGCGAAACCAGGTTGCTTTCGACGGTATTCTGCGGGAGATCGACGGCACAGGCGATTTTGCCACAATCGGGGCCAACATCGCAGTTGCACTGTCTCTTGCCAATGCAAAGGCTGCGGCATCCTCGCTCGACATGGATCTCTTCAGCTACCTCGGAGGCCCGTTTGTGTCGGGTATGCCCATGCCGCTTGGCAATGTCATTGGTGGCGGCGCACATGCCGAGCAGGCTACCGAGATCCAGGAATTCCTTGTTGTGCCTACCGGCGCTGCAGGGATGGCCGAGGCGGTATTTGCCAATGCACACGTTCACCGCACGGTGAAGGAACTGCTGAAGGCACGGGGCAAGTCGTGCGGAAAAGGGGATGAAGGAGCCTGGGCACCCAAGATCGATGACATCGAGGCCTTCGAGCTCATCACCGAGGCGGTCTCAACCGTGTCCGATGAGCTCGATCTTCCCATCAGGATCGGCATCGATGTCGCTGCCAGCCAGATGTGGGATGAAGCCAAAGGAGCATACCGGTTTCGATCGGGCACACGTACTACCGAAGAGATGGTTGGATATATTGCAGAGCTCGTGGACCGGTATAACCTGGTGTACGTGGAGGATCCGCTCTATGAAGAAGATTTCTCCGGGTTCTCCGACCTGACCGAACAGGTGGGAGACAGGTGCCTTGTCTGCGGCGACGACCTCTTCGTGACCAATGTATCCCGGATTATCCAGGGAATCGAACAGGTATCGGCAAACTGCGTATTGATCAAGCCGAACCAGGTTGGGACACTCACCGACACTTTCGAGGCGGTTCACATGGCCCACGCCCATGGCATGGACACCGTGATGAGCCACCGGTCGGGCGAGACGACGGACGAGACGATAGCCCACCTGGCGACCGCATTTTCATGCATATTCCTCAAGACCGGCATAGTCGGTGGGGAAAGGATAGCAAAACTGAATGAACTGATAAGAATCGAGGAACAGATAGAATGACAGAGAACGAGATGGAAATTGAATTGCAGGAACCCCTGGTGCCGGTCGAGGAATACCTTGCTGCAGGTGTGCACATCGGGACACAGCAGAAGAGCAAGGATATGATGAAGTTCATCTACCGGGTACGGGGCGATGGACTCTACATCCTTGATATTAGGGAGACGGACGAGAGGATCAAGACCGCAGCAAAGTTCCTGTCCCAGTTTGAACCCCCGAAGATCCTGATAGTCACCTCCCGGCAGTACGGTCAGTACCCGGCCAAGAAATTTGCCGAGACCGTCGGAGGAATGGCTGTAACAGGGCGTTTTATTCCCGGGATGCTCACGAATCAGAACCTTGCAAACTATATCGAACCTGAAGTGGTGCTTGTCACCGATCCGATCGGGGATGCCCAGGTCGTCAAGGAAGCAGTCCAGAGCGGAATCCCCATCGTGGCACTCTGCGATACAAACAACATGACAAGCTTCGTTGACCTCGTCATACCGACCAATAACAAAGGACGCAAAGCACTCAGCATGATATATTACCTGCTTACGAGGGAGATGCTGCGGTTGAAGGGAATCCAGACGTCGCTTACGTCCGAGGATTTCGAGACAGAACTTTAAATAATACAACAAGAAAGAGGGTTGACCAATGAAGATTCGCACATGCGCAGTTGCCGGCATGTTTTATCCAAGGGACCCTCATCACCTGGAACAGTTGCTGGAGAAGTTCTTCCGCGGGAAAGACAGGGGGACAGATGCACTGGGGGTGGTCTCGCCGCACGCAGGATATCCCTATTCGGGAGATGTATCTGCAACGGCATTCAGTGCGTTCGATCCGGAATTTTCCGGAACATTCGTGTTGATTGGGCCGAGCCACCGCGGGTATCGGACATCAGTGTCACTCCTGCCGTGGGAGACCCCGCTTGGTATCGTGGACAACGATCAGGAGTTCGGGTCGGCACTCGGTCTCGATTGCGACGAGGTCTCGCACCAGGACGCCGAAAATTCGCTTGAAGTACAGGTTCCTTTCATCAAGTACCGGTTCCCCCGGGCACGGATAGTCCCCATCCTGATGGGAAACCAGGACTACCCGAGTGCGGTCATGCTTTCGGAAGCGATACTCGACGCAGTCAGGGAGACGAAAAGGAGCGACCTGCGGTTCGTGGCCTCGAGCGATTTCTCACATTACGTGCCGGCAGAAAAGGCTCACAGGGATGATCATTACGCTATAGAGGCGCTGGAAACTCTTGATGTGGAGGAATTCTACCGGCGAATCAACGAGCGGAGGGTCAGTGCCTGCGGAGTCGGGCCCATCGCGGCGATGTGCCTGGTATGCAGGGAACTTGGGGCTAAAAGCGGCGAGCTGATCCGCTATGCAACGAGCGGAGACGTGACCGGTGATCCAACTGTTGTGGGGTATGCGGCCATAACGGTGATGTAGTTGGCAACGTGGAGTGCACCAGGCAAGGTTTTCCTGTTTGGTGAGCATGCCGTCGTATACGGAAAACCCGGCATTGCAATGGCCATCAAGCCACGGGTCTTTGTTACCGTAAGGAAGAGCAAGACCGCCCACCACGCAAAATCGCCGTACATCGATAACTGCTTCGACGAGATGGGTGCAAAGGGAAGTGTCTATGTGAATTCCCAGTTGCCGAGCTCATCAGGGCTCGGATCATCTGCAGCGGTGACCGTAGCGACACTTTCGGCCATCAACGATGAGTTCAAGAAGAACTATTCATTGGAAGAAATAGCGGATATGGCTTTTGCTATCGAAAAAAAGGTCCAGAAAGGGAGGGCAAGCCCTACCGATACATCTGTGTCGACATTTGGCGGGCTCGTATTCATTACAGGGACGTCAAGACGGAGGCTGGTTCCGCAAAACTTCCAGATGGTCATAGGCAACAGCATGGTCTCGCATAACACCTCCAGAATGGTGGAGATGGTGGCCGATCTCAAGAAGAGACAGCCGGATATATGCGATCCAATCATCGATGCGATCGGCGCTGTCGCCGTCGCCGCAATGCATCACATGTCTGATGCGCAACAACTCGGAAAACTCATGAACATGAACCATGCGCTCCTCGAAGCCCTCGGTGTCGGCCATCCGGCTCTCTCGAAGTTGATCCTTGCATCCCGGGCTGCCGGTGCGTACGGCGCGAAACTTACCGGAGCCGGAGGTGGCGGGTGCATGGTGGCACTTTGCCCAAAACATCTCAAGAACCGGGTCGCGGGAGCGATCGAGGCCGGCGATGCGAGGGCCTTTATCACCACCATCGATACCGAGGGTGTCAGAAAGGAGAAAGATGTCTGAGATGGTTCTTCTGAAACTGGGCGGAAGCGTCATAACCCGGAAGGATTCAGCCGGAGTGATAGATTCCCACAGGCTTTCATTCCTGGCAGACGTCATCGGAGCCCGGCAGGAGAGGAGGATGACGATTGTGCATGGTGCAGGATCTTTTGGTCATCCTGAAGCAAGCAGATACAGGATAATGGAGGGTGTTGGGGCGGAAAACATCGGAGGAGTATATATCACCCATTCGGCAGTCAGATCCCTGAATGAGAAGGTTGTTGACGCTCTCAGATCAGGAGGATGCGAGGCTGTCGGTGTCCATCCTTTGAGTGGCGCATTCGCCTGCGACGGGAGACTGGTCTTTCTGGAATGCCGAAACCTCGCAAAAATGATGGATCTTGGCATAGTTCCAGTGCTTCACGGCGACGTCGTCTTCGACGGGGAGAGGGGGGCAACCATCATCTCGGGAGACCAGCTGGTCCAGTACCTCGGTCGCATAATGGGTTTCAGGAGGATTGGCCTAGCTACGGATGTCCCTGGAATTCTTGACAACGGCAGGGTTATCCCGGTAATCACGCCGCAAAACGCGGGATCCTTAACGCTTGGAGATGCGTTGGTCCCGGACGTGACAGGAGGCATGAGAGGAAAAGTCATGGAGATGCTCGAACTTGCCCGGGCAGGGATACGATCGGAGATATTTCACGTGGAGAGAACAGGAGATTTCCTTGATGAAAAACCCCACGGCGGCACGATCATAACAGGAGAGGGGGATGACGAATAAGGAAGAATTCACCCCGGTCCGAAAACTTGACCACATCAGGATATGCCTCGAGCAGGAGGTTGAACGGGGTTGGCCTGGCTTTGATGAGGTTCGTATCAGTCATTGTGCCCTCCCTGAGTGCAACCTGGACGATCTGACGACCAAAACCACATTTCTCGGGCACGACTTTAAGACGCCCCTTTTCATCGCCGGAATGACGGGCGGGCATCCCGAAACGAAGGAGATCAACAGGAGGCTTGCGCGGGCGGCAGAGGGGTTCGGAATCGGCATGGGTGTCGGTTCCCAGAGGGCGGCACTTGTCGACCCTTCACTTGAGGATACGTTCTCAGTGGTGCGGGAGGAAGCACCGCATGCGTTCCTGGCCGCGAACCTTGGCATTGTCCAACTCCGGGAACATGGGTTGGAATGGGCGGAGAGAGCTGTGGAGATGATCGATGCGGATGCCATCGCGATCCACGTAAACTTCCTCCAGGAAGCCATCCAGCCCGAGGGAGACCATAACGCCATGGGATGCACTGATGCACTTGCCAGTCTCTGCAGGGATTTTGACCTGCCGGTGATCGTGAAGGAGACGGGGAGTGGAATATCAGCGGAGACCGCACGGGTATGCTGGAATGCCGGAGTGAGTGCAATTGATGTTGGTGGCTGGGGAGGCACCTCCTGGGCTGCGATCGAGGGTCTCCGGGCAGCTGAACGCGGTGAACCCGGTCTTGCACGGCTCGGTGAAGTATTCGAAGAATGGGGAATCCCGACGGTTGTGAGCGTTTGCGAGGCAGCAAGTACCGGTGGGCCGATAATCGCTACCGGAGGCATCAGGACCGGTCTTGACATGGCCAAGGCGATGACACTCGGCGCCGACCTCTCTGGTATGGCGCTCACACTGCTTCCACCCGCCATTGAGGGAGAAGAGGCATTATTTCAGAAAATTGGGGAAATCAATCACGAATTCAAAGTTGCAATGTTTTTATCAGGTTCACGCACACCTGCGGAACTGTGTAGTAAAAGAGCATATTTTACCGGCACGATCCGGGAGATGCTTGAGCATGAAGGAGGAATATAATGGATATTGAGATAATTGCAGTCGGCGGATACGACGAAGTCGGGAGAAATATGACTGCCGTCCGCTGCGGAAAGGAAATTGTTATTTTTGATATGGGACTCCGTCTCGACCAGGTGATGATTCACGAGGAGGCGGAAGTTGAAAATATGCATTCTCTGGACCTGATCCAGATGAAGGCAATACCTGACGATACGATGATGAACACCGTTGAAGGGAGTGTAAAGGCTATTGTCTGCTCGCACGGGCACCTGGACCATATCGGGGCTATCCCGAAACTGGCTCACCGGTACAACGCCCCGATCATCAGCACTCCGTATACAACGGAATTGATCCGGCAGCAGATTGCCGGCGAACAAAAATTCGGGGTTAACAATAAACTGTTTGCCCTGAAAGCGGGACAGAGGTACACCCTTTCACAGCACCTGACCCTGGAGTTCGTGCGGATGCAGCACAGTATCATAGATACGGTAACGGTCGTTCTGCATACCCCCCACGGCGCCATCGTGTATGCCTGCGACTACAAGCTTGACCGGACACCAGTTATCGGGATGCCTCCCGATTTCGAGCGCCTAAGACAGATTGGCAAGGAAGGAGTGCTCGCCCTCATCGTGGAGAGTACCTACATAGACAACAGGGGGAGGGCACCAAGTGAGCGGATTGCCCGGGATATCGTTCGCGACACGATCACGAGTTTCGAGGATGATAAGAATGCAATCATGGTGAGCACCTTCTCGTCGCACATTGCACGGGTAAAGACAATTGCAGAGTGTGCCCACGAAATCGGGCGAAAACCCCTTCTTCTGGGCCGATCCATGGAGAGGTACAGCTCCACTGCAGAGCAGATGAAACTGGTCGCGTTTCCCGAGACCACAAGTATGTTCGGTAACAGACGAACAGTTGACAGGACACTCCGGCGGCTGATGAAGGGCGGAAAAGAGAAGTTCCTTCCCATAGTAACGGGACACCAGGGAGAACCCGGATCGATCCTGACCCGTATCGCGCTCGGCGATACACCCTACAAGATTGAGAAAGGCGACAAGGTAATCTTCTCGGCTAAAGTGATCCCCAATCCCATGAACTTCGGCCAGCGGTACATGATCGAAACCCATCTGCAGATGGCGGGTGCACGGATATTTCCTGACCTGCATGTGAGCGGACATGCCTACCGGGAGGACCATTACGAGTTCATCCATCTCCTGAATCCCCAGCATATCATTCCAGCACACGGACACATCCGGATGACGTCTGCGTACGCCGATTTTACCACGGAGTCCGGGTATACCCTGCATAATGATGTGCATATCATGACTAATGGACAGCGTATAAAACTGAATTAAAGGTGAATATCTATGGATCTCACGGAATACCTGGAACAAACCGCCGATAACATCGACAGGCTCATCCACCGCTACTTTGGGAGCAGCTGTGAAGATCTCGGCAGGGCGAGCGCGCACCTTCTGACGGCAGGCGGGAAAAGGCTTCGCCCTGCGCTTCTCATGCTGGCTGCGGACGCAGTCCGGAAAGGGAGTTCAGCCGATGTCATGCCTGCAGCCCTGGCACTGGAACTGACGCACAGTTTCACACTCATCCATGACGATATCATGGATGGTGATGCGACAAGGCGCGGTGTTCCCACAGTGCACACCAGGTGGGACGAACCCACCGCAATCCTCGCGGGGGATGTCCTTTTTGCAAGCGCATTCGAATTCCTCAGTCTGGCGGACTGTCCGGACAATACGAAAGTCCGGGCGGTTACGATGCTCGCGCGGACCTGCGTTGAGATATGCGAAGGGCAGCATCTCGACATGTCGTTTGAGGATTGCGAGGATGTGACGGAGGGCGATTACCTGAAGATGGTTGAGAAGAAGACCGGCGCCCTGTATGCAGCGTCAGCAGGAATCGGTGCAATTCTCGCTGGTGGGAACGATGCGCAGGTCCAGGCACTCTACCAGTTCGGCAGGAGTATAGGTATGGCCTTCCAGGTCCAGGATGACGTAATTGATCTTGTGGCAAGCCCCGAACTGAGCGGCAAGGACAGGGCTTCAGATTTGAGGGAAGGGAAAAAGACCCTGATAAATATTCGGGCTGCTGACAAGGGGATAGATCTCTCCGGGTTCCGTCGGGAACTATCTGATGAGGAGATCGACTCTCTCATCTCCCGGCTCGAGTCACTCGGTGTAATCGGGGAAGTCAAGCAGATTGCCTTTGATCTGGTCAAATTCGGAAAGCAGCGTATCTCGATCCTTCCGGAATCGGAAGAGAAGAGGCTTCTCTGCGAGATCGGGGATCATTTCGTAACAAGGGGCTTTTGATATAATGGAGGAGATTCGGCGGGCAATCTTTACATTCGCCCTCCAGAATGCAGTGAAGCACCGAAGTCTTCCCAAGGGCGGAACCGTGATGGGGATGGTCATGGCCCGCTATCCCGAGTTCCGCAAACGCTCATCTGAAATCTCGTCCCTTCTGCCCGGTGTTCTCGATGAGGTGGCCTCACTCTCACATGAAGAGCGTGAGAACCTCCTCGTGGAACTTGCACCGGAACTGGTAGAGGAGATCCAAAGAAAAAAAACGCGGGTGAAGGAGCTTCCCGCACTCGAAGGTGCCGAAAAGGGAGTCGTGATGAGATTTGCCCCCAATCCAAGCGGTCCCCTTCATCTCGGGCACGCACGGGCAGCTGTTCTGAATGACGCCTATGTAAGGAAATATGGCGGAAAATATATCCTCCGTATCGAGGACACCGATCCAAAAAGAGTTGACACCGATGCCTATGCGATGGTCCGTGAGGATATCGAATGGCTCGGTATTTCGGTCCACGAGATCATTTACCAGAGCGACAGGTTCGATCTCTATTACACGCTGGCGCAGGAGCTCATCGGGAAGGGTGGGGCGTATGTCTGCACCTGCGAGAACGAACAGTTCCGGGAGCTGAAACTCGCAAAAAAACCCTGCCCCTGCCGTGACGGGGAGGTCGAAACCAACCTCGGACTCTGGCAGGAGATGCTTGACGGAGAGTTCTCCGAGGGGACCGCTTCCGTCCGGGTCAGGACCGATCTCGATCATCCTGATCCGGCGATGAGGGACTATCCGATCTTTCGGATACTCAACAGCCCACCCCATCCCCGCATGGAAGCGCAGGTGTACCCGCTGATGAACTTCTCGGTGGCAGTAGACGATCACACACTCGGAGTCACCCACGTTATCCGGGGAAAAGACCATATTGCCAATACCAGGCGGCAGAGGTACATCTTTGACTACTTTGGATGGAAGCCTCCGGTATACCGGCACTACGGCCGGATGAGCATCGAGGGCGTGGTGCTATCCACTTCACAGATGAGGGAAGGTATCCAGGACGGCCGTTTCCAGGGCTGGGACGATATCAGGCTCGGAACATTGAGAGCGCTTGCAAGGAGGGGTATACGCCCGCAGGCGGTCAGGGATGCGATGGAAGAGATCGGGATCGGAGAGACCGATATATCCTTCTCCTGGGAGAATCTCTTTGCCAAGAACAGGGCATTCGTCGACCCGGAGGCCAACCGGTACTTTTTTGTACCTGACCCGGTTGAGGTCAGTATTTCGGACGCTCCGGAGCAGACCGCCCATGCCCTCCTTCATCCCGGAGATGCGGAGCGTGGGAGACGGGATATTCATTTCTCTGGCCGTGCCCTCCTTCCCGGGGAGGAGATCAGGGATGTCCCGGGCATGGTCAGGTTAAAGGATCTCTTCAATGTAACACTTCGGCAGGAGCATGGAATAATGGAGTTCACATATGGCGGCGAATCACTTGCCGTTGCCAGGGAGGCCGGGGCCCCCATAATCCAGTGGCTTCCCCCCGACGCGGCAGTACCATGCACCCTCGTGACCCCTGCCGGTGAGAGACAGGGGGCCTGTGAGCAGGGAGCCAGAACAGAAGCGGGCAGGGTCGTGCAGTTTGAACGAATCGGATTCGCACGAATCGACTCTGTCTCACCAGAAGGTATTATAGCCTATTTCACTCACAAGTAAATACGAGGAGGCGAAATATGGCTGGTCCGGCTTATATCGGTCCAGTCTTACCCCATGGTGACCAAGTTCAGGCGATACTGGCAGATTGCCGATGTCCTTTTTAAATACGGGTTTGGAGTGATCGTCCACAAACTGTTTCCCGGTGTACATCACTTCAGGAGAGGGAAGGCGCCGAAAGGAGAGAGTGCGGCCAGCGAATACACACGAATTCGGATGGCGATCGAGGAACTTGGTCCGACCTTCATCAAGTTTGGCCAGATCATGAGCACCCGCTCTGAGATACTCCCTCCCGGGCTTATCGAGGAGTTGAAGCGGCTGCAGGACCAGACAAATCCCCTTCCATTCGAAACGTTAAAGGAGACCATATACGACGGGTGCCCGTTGCAGGGTTTTTGTTTTGCAGATATCGATGAGGAACCGCTCGCGTCCGCGTCTATCTCCCAGGTTCATGGGGCGATTCTCCCGGACGGAAAGCAGGTTGTCCTGAAGGTCCAGAGGCCTGGTATCGAGGAGATCATCGAGACAGATATCCGAATCCTCGAATCGTTCGCTGAACGTGCAGAAGCGGTCTTTCCCGAATGGCGGGTCTATAATCCACGGGGAATCGTGTCTGATTTTGCCGCACAGATCAGGAAGGAGCTTGATTTTGTCAGGGATGGGAAGAATGCTGAACGTCTCAGCAAGAATATGAGGGGGGTTTCCGGCGTGAAAGTTCCCGAAATATACTGGGAGTACAGCAGCAACCGTCTGCTCGTGATGGAATATGTCGAAGGCGTGCGGGTGGACGATCTCCCCCGCATCCGGGAGATGGGAGTAAACCCGAAAGAGATTGCTGATACCGGATTTTTTGCGTACATGAAGCAGATCTTCGAGGATGGGTTCTTCCATGGGGATCCTCACCCGGGAAACCTCCTGGTCACACCCGCGGGCGAACTGGTATTCCTGGACTTTGGGATTGTCGGAATAATCAGGCCTGAAAGACGTTTCTGGTTCATAGGGCTGTTGAATTCTGTCATCTCCAGGGATCCGGCATTCCTTCTCAAGTCCATGGAAGGACTTGGCGTGGTAATACCGGAGAAGCACAGGGAAGCATTGCGGGACGAACTCTACAGTGCCATGCTCGATGCGGAAGGGATCTCGATTGGCCAGTACAACTTCATCCAGATGGCGAATAACCTCACCCGGATACTTCGCACCTACAATATCCAGGTACCAATGAACCTGATGCTCATGCTGAAAGTGATCGTCATGGTCCTGGATGTAGGGACAAAGCTGGATCCAGATTTTGACTTCATGGAGAAGTCCGGGGCATTCATGGATCGGCTTTCAGGACGCGAATCACTGTACGAACACCTGGTCAAGCGTGGCATTGGATCAGTCGTTGAAGCGGCGGACGGTTTTTTTGACATGCCAAGGAATGTCAACAACATG
>LKUF01000147.1 GCA_001412335.1 Methanolinea sp. SDB | reverse complement strand
GCTACCTTGCAGGGTGTTACGATGGAGCGGTGACGGTCGCCCATATCGGGGAATCGATGATGAAGGGCGGGTGCCTTGGCTGCTGCAGCTGTGCGTTTGACAACACCTGTGTCTATGATGACGGATTCCGGAAATTCTGGGAGGAGCACGTTGTTCCTGCCGACATCCTGGTCATGGCAGGGACCGTCCGGGACCGCTCCCTCTCGTCCACGTGGAAGCAGTTTCTTGACCGGAGTTTCTTCCGGGGCCACGTGCCCGCCTACGAGGGAAAGCAGGTCGCCTTCCTGGTGGACGGACCATTATCCTTCCTCCCGGACCTGCGGGAGATCCTCTACGGGCTTGCAGTGATCGGACGAGGCAACCTTGCCGGGATCGTGACCAGCGAGGGCGATCCCGACGCGATTGACGCCTCCCTCCAGGGCCTTGCCCGGCGCCTGGTCCGGCTCGCCGGCCAGGGATATGTCGCACCTCCGACCTTTCCCGCGATTGGGGGGCAGAAGCTCTTCCGCGACGAGATATGGGGCGGGATGCGGGCGGTCTTCAAGGCCGACGACAGGTACTACCGGAGGCACGGGTTCTATGATTTCCCGACAGGAAATATCCGCCAGAGGATAGCGACCGTTGCGTTCTCTCTCTTCCTGGACATCCCGGGCATGCAGGCGAAGGCAAAGAAGATGATGAGATCGCAGATGACCGCACCGCTGAAACGGGCCATCGAGACGAGCGCGGTGCTCTCTGAAAGGGCACAACGGTGAGGAAACCCACAATCACCAATCTTGCCTTTTAGGAGACAGGATCGGGAGTGCTACAGGACACACCAGCAACCCATGATACAGGGCACTGTGTAAATCCTGTGCACACCACAGATATGCCAGTCATATTTCACAATCCTTTTTTCGCGTTGCACACATTCCTGTTCCACATGATCCAGAGGTACCTTCTCATCGCAGCCATGGTGCTCGTCGCGGTGCTCCTTGCCGCCGGGTGCACCACAACGCATGAAGCGGCTCCGGCCGGACCAGGAGCGGCTGAAACGATCACGACCACCACCGGGCTCATCGGGTTCGTCTCCGATGCCGCGTCATATGCACGGGAAAACGGGAGAGAGAGTGCAATCGCCGAATTCAACGACCCGGACGGTGCGTTTTCGGTCGGCAACGTCCAGGTCTTTGCCATCGATTACGACGGGACCCTGCTCGCCGATTCCGCTGAGCCGGAGATCGTCGGGACGGACATCAGCGGGATGACCGACACCTTCGGGATTCCCCTTGTCAGGAACCTGGCAGAGACCGCACGGTTCGGCAGGGGATACGTGAG
>LKUF01000146.1 GCA_001412335.1 Methanolinea sp. SDB | reverse complement strand
ACATCAGGCGAATCGTGCTCTCGTATGCAGTACGTGCTCCAAGCCCGCACAATACCCAGCCATGGATTGTTGAATTCGACGGAACCACTAGGATACACCTCTTTATCGATCAAGAACACCTTCTTCCTTCATCTGACCCAGAGTTTCGCCAGGCATGTATTTCACACGGTGCGTTCATCGAGAACCTGGACCTTGCATCCCGGAATTTCGGGTATCGGACAGATATCGACCTTTTCCCGGGAGGATGGCCCGGAAGCACGCTTGATCCCGAAAAACCCCTGGCGACCATGGAACTTGAAAAAGATGACACCGTTGAAAGAGATGCGCTTTTCAAACAAATCCTCGAGCGGGAAACGAATAGGAGAGTATTTCGCGACAGATCCATTTCCCGGGAACAGATCGCGGAGCTCTCGATGGCGAATGAGAGCAATTTCGTCGCGACCGGCTTTGTCACGGAGAGATTGGTATGCGAAATTTTTGCAGATCACCTTGTCAGGGCAATGGAGATCGACGTCTCCGGAGAGGACAGGATAGCAGAAACACTTCGGTATTTCCGGTTTTCCGGTGAGGAGGGTGAAGAGTTCCGGGACGGTTACGGCATCGCCCAGTGTGGAATAACCGGCATCTCGCGGAAACTGGCTGATAAGTCCCTCATCTCCCGGGAGAGAGCCGAATCCCCCGGTTCCCTGTTTGGTCGTGAAGCGGTGAATCTTACCAGGAAACAGGCATTATCAGCTGCAGCATTTGGATGGATATCGACAAAGGGGAATACCCATACCGACCAGGTAAAAGCCGGGAGGACATATGAGCGTGTCTGCTTGAAAGCTACAGAGATTGGGCTTGCAGTTCAGCCATTCAGCCAGATCCTCTGCGAGTACCCGGACATGGAGGAGACCAGGGGAGAGTTGAGGGACTACATGGGAATTTCTCCAACCCACACACTCCAGATGATCTTCCGGGCAGGGTATGCAGACCGGGTACCTCATACCCCGAGACGGACGGACAGCGATTTCATCAGGGCCAGGACCTGAATTGTATCTTTTCCAGTGAAATACCTGCGCACTTGTCCACGAATCAGGGTATGCATGTCTCCTGCCTTGAAAACAGAGATTTTTAGAATAGTACAGCCTGAAGGCCGGCTGCGAACAGGAACACGGCCAGCCCGGCTATTGCAAGCGGAACAGTATACTTCCTGACCACGACACCTATCTCATCGCCGGTTGCCCGGTGGACGAGCCAGAAATAGGGGTCTGTCACATATGATATGAC
>LKUF01000145.1 GCA_001412335.1 Methanolinea sp. SDB | reverse complement strand
CTCGAAATTCTTCGTTTCGCCCGCCTCATCGGCAGAACGCTTTTTCACATCAACGCACGGAACGGTGCGGTCATCGAGATGCGGAACAATGACCGGTTCCTGGAAACACTTGAGCATCTCAATACCTACAACCGGGAACGACTTGACGAGAACACCTTTGAGGATACCCTCCGGATTTATGCAAACATCATCACCAAGAAAGTGATACGGTCAGGGATCCCCCCCGACGTGATACGCCCCCTGTGCAGTACCATCATGCCCCATTTCGTCAAGGCTCACAGACTCTCTTCGAGATACCAGAACCTGTACAAGTCTGCGGGGAACCTGGTCTTCGCTCTCTCGGCACTTGCCGTGCTGACCATCACGTTACAGACACTCTTCTTTCCGTCGGCCATGTGGCTTGTCTGGCTCGAGGTGATCGAGATTGCCGTCATCCTCTTCCTCCTGGTCAGCAGCCGCCTCGGTGAATGGCACAGGAAATGGATCGACTACCGGTTCCTTGCGGAGAGGACGAGGGCGGCATTCTTCCTCTGCATAATCTGCATCCACTGCGAAAAACCTCCGGAATCACCATACACCAATCTTGCCCACAGGGAAAATGACTGGATGGTGATCGCATTCGATGGAATCCTGCGGATGCGCCCGATGGAGTTCTGCCGTCTGGATATACCGTTTTTACCACTCAAGAACTTCCTCCTGGACGCCTGGGTGGACAACAGGATGGCATATTATTCCAGGTCAAGCGAGAAGAATTCAAAACACTACAACCTGTTTGCATACCTGGGGGAGTCCATCTTCTTCATCACCCTGATACTCGCGGTGGCACATGCAACCGGCCACGGGTTCGAAGAGGCACTCGGCATCCCGCTTCTGCCGCTTGTCCTCGCGGCACTGACCATCACGCTTCCTGCGGTCGGTGCAGCCCTCTCGGCCATCAGGGTCCAGAGAGAGTACCTCAAGAATTCTGAACGATATGCCCATATCATGCGCCACCTCTCGTCCGTGCGCAACCGGATCCACGCTTCAAAAGACTTAAAGACGCTCTGCGAGCTCCTCGAGGAGATGAACGAGGTCATCATGCAGGAACAGCAGGACTGGAGGATCACCTTCAAGTTCAGGGATATCGAGGCCTGAA
>LKUF01000144.1 GCA_001412335.1 Methanolinea sp. SDB | reverse complement strand
ACTCCATCGGGCGCATCCGCAGGATTCCATCGAATGCGATCACCATCCAGTCATTTTCCCTGTGGGCAAGATTGGTGTATGGTGATTCCGGAGGTTTTTCGCAGTGGATGCAGATTATGCAGAGGAAGAATGCCGCCCTCGTCCTCTCCGCAAGGAACCGGTAGTCGATCCATTTCCTGTGCCATTCACCGAGGCGGCTGCTGACCAGGAGGAAGAGGATGACGGCAATCTCGATCACCTCGAGCCAGACAAGCCACATGGCCGACGGAAAGAAGAGTGTCTGTAACGTGATGGTCAGCACGGCAAGTGCCGAGAGAGCGAAGACCAGGTTCCCCGCAGACTTGTACAGGTTCTGGTATCTCGAAGAGAGTCTGTGAGCCTTGACGAAATGGGGCATGATGGTACTGCACAGGGGGCGTATCACGTCGGGGGGGATCCCTGACCGTATCACTTTCTTGGTGATGATGTTTGCATAAATCCGGAGGGTATCCTCAAAGGTGTTCTCGTCAAGTCGTTCCCGGTTGTAGGTATTGAGATGCTCAAGTGTTTCCAGGAACCGGTCATTGTTCCGCATCTCGATGACCGCACCGTTCCGTGCGTTGATGTGAAAAAGCGTTCTGCCGATGAGGCGGGCGAAACGAAGAATTTCGAGTGTTCTCTGGTCCTCTTCCGGCCGCCCACTCGATACGAGAACCAGGAGATCGCAGTCCCGTATCACCGCCTCGTCGGAACCGGAGAGACCAAATCCGCTGCTATCTGAATCGGAGGCCGTCCGGACTTCGCTTCCGCCCGCGATATATTTCCTGATGCAATCGATGTGCGAGGGGTCATCGATCCCCTGGAGGTAGGTGTCCGGATCTGACGGGAGGTACAGGATAACCTTCTCGTACCGGGGGTCTTCGGCTGACGAAACCCCGATCCCGTTGAGAACCTCGAGTTCCCGGCACCGGTTGTCGCTTGCCAGAATGGTCAGCGTATGAGGTGTAGAGTGTAATATGTGGCCGATGCGGGAAAAGACACTCTGTACAGATGCAACAAGGGATCCGGACTCTTCAAGAGAGCGGGAACATATCATCCCCACGACCAGGGAATGCGACAGTACAAGCGAGTCCTGTGTCACCCTCACGGAAATCTCTCCTCACCCCTTGAATCTCTTTTTGCTGCGATGCAGGTTAAATAAATCGGTTGTTTTCGTTTTGTTTTGTTCCCGCGAGACTACAGGGCATTTGATTATCAATCACGCACTACAGTAAGATCGACATGAGGAGTGACGAAGCAAAATCCGGATACCAGCGGGCACCGAACCGCTCACTGCTCCGCTCGCTGGGCATAACATCCGGTGAGATGAAACTGCCTTTCATCGGCATTGCGAATGCATGGAATGACATAGTGCCGGGCCACCTGCACCTGAAGATGCTCTCCCAGAAGGTGCGGGAAGGCATCGCATCTGCAGGGGGAGTTCCCTTCGAGTTCGGAGTGATCGGCATCTGCGACGGTATCGCGATGGGTCACGAGGGAATGCGCTATTCCCTCCCGTCCCGGGAGAATATCGCCGACTCGATAGAACTCATGGTCGAGGCACACCGGTTCGATGGCCTGGTGCTCGTATGCACCTGCGACAAGATCGTTCCCGGCATGCTGATGGCCGCCGCCCGTTGCAACATCCCTGCAATAATGGTCACAGGGGGGCCGATGCAGTGTGGCTACCTGGAGGGGAGAGAGCTCTCGCTCATCGATGTCTTTGAAGGCGTCGGCAGGGTCGCCGCCGGAAAGATGACCGAAGAGGAACTCTGCGAGCTTGAGACCTGCGCAATGCCCGGCTGCGGGAGTTGCCAGGGGCTGTATACCGCCAATACCATGGCATGCATGACGGAAGCCATGGGGATGTCGCTTCCCGGGTGTGCCGCAGTGCCTGCGGTGAATGCCGAGAAACTCCGGATCGCACGGATGACGGGAGAACGGGTGATGGGGCTTGTAAATGACGGGCTCCGGCCGAGGGATATCATCACGGAGAAGAGCCTTGCGAACGCCGTCAGGGTGGACATGGCGCTTGGTGGCTCAACCAACACCGTCCTTCACCTCATGGCGATCGCGATGGAGGCGGATGTCCCGCTCACTCTCGATCACTTCAGGCAGATAGCGATGGAGATCCCCCACATCTGCCACATGCAGCCGTCCGGTCCGCATTCGATGGAGACCCTGTACCGGAGTGGCGGAATCCCGGCGGTCTTAAAGACACTTCTTCCATACCTGGAAGACGAAATGACCGTCTCGGGCAGTGGGATACGGGAGCTGGCCGCCGGGGCGAAGATACCCGAGGTCTCCATCATATGTCCGCCCGACAACCCGGTCAACCCGGCTGGAGGACTGCGGATACTCTCCGGGAGCCTTGCACCACGCGGTGCTGTCATCAAGTCCGCCGCGGTGGTCGAAGAGATGTGGCGGCACACGGGGCCTGCACGGGTCTTTGACGGAGAGCAGGAGGCGATGAAGGCCATACTGGCCAACAGGATACGCGAAGGCGATGTCGTCGTCATCCGGTATGAAGGGCCTGTCGGAGCACCCGGCATGCCGGAGATGCTCTCGCCGACTTCGGCCCTGATGGGGCTTGGATATACCCGGGTTGCACTTGTGACGGACGGACGGTTCTCAGGGGGGACGAGAGGCCCCTGTATCGGGCACGTATGCCCCGAGGCGGCGGTCGGCGGGCCCATCGGCCTTGTCCGGGAGGGTGACCGGATCGCGATCGATCTCCACGCAGGCACGGTGGACCTCCTCGTCGACGAGAAGGATCTTGAAAAGCGCCGGACTGGATGGAGCCCGAAGACCAAAAGCCTCACGGGCGTTCTTGCACGGTATTCCGAGAGCGTACAGCAGGCAGACCTCGGTGCGGTCTTCGGGCGGAAGGGATAAAAACGACGGCGGAGTGTTTCACACACCATTATCGCGTTTCGGATTCAAAACCAGGATGAAGGGAATACAATGGCAAAGGACGAGAAGAAATACGTGAAAGTGAGATGCTGCCACTGCGAAGGGGCAGGCTGCATCTATTGCGACAAGACAGGCGAAGTAGAGGTGTCCCCCCCTGCCTGCCTCTGCCCCCATTGCGAAGGGGTGGGATGCATTTACTGCGGGTTCACGGGATGGGCCGGCCTGAAAGGGAAGTACGACGACGAGGAATGAGAGGGGGCAGATCCTTTCCTGCCCCATGGAAAAATTCTTTTTTTCTATCTCTGTGAAAACATCAGGCAGCCGGCAATCATGTCATGAAGCCCCTGCTTGTACCGGGTGAACGCGATGATGATGAAGCCCACAAAGAGCGTCAGAACCGATACGATCTTTGCAAAGAACCGCAGTGTCGCCCGCGCAAAGGTGATCCGATTTCCCTGCAGATCGGTTACCGCAATCCGAAGCGCCATCTTGCCGAGCGTGGCCTGGTTCCTGGAACTTTCGAGATATGCGAAGTACAGCCAGGGGACGATGACGAGAAGGAGCCCGGCGACGACCAGGATCTGGGTCGGAACGACGGCATTGACCACGTTGCCGTACCCGTCTGTCCGGGGAACGTGGTAGTAATACTGCATCAGCATGATCACCGCCTCCGATACCGGGCTTGGTCGTGCAAAGAGCCATGCCAGCGTTGTGACGAGCCCGACCATGACAAGGTCGATGAAGACAAGGAACAGGAGATCGACAATGGCGGCCAGGAACCGCCCGGCCAGGCCGGCAAACCTGTCAGTGCTGACGGCCCCGGATTTTTTCCGAAAGATCAGCCGTGGCTGCGCGGCTTTCAGCTCTGTGCCGCACCACTGGCAGTATTTCCCGGATTGCTCGGTATCCTTCCCACATTTTGGACAGAACATCACACACCCACTTGATATGGTAATACACAACCCAAAACTTCAATCTTCCGAAAATACATT
>LKUF01000143.1 GCA_001412335.1 Methanolinea sp. SDB | reverse complement strand
CCGGCGCGCACGAGGTGCTCCTCCGGGAACAGGAGATAGAGAAGAGGGGGAGATACCTCTGAAACTGGTTGTTGTGACGAGCAATCCGCATAAGGCCCGGGAGATTGGGATATACCTGGCAGGATGCATGGAGGTTATGAATGTGAGCCTGGAGATCCCCGAGTACCGTCATGACGACGTGGCCGAGATTGCGAGAAGAAAGGCGGAATATGCATACCAGGTGATCAAAAAGCCACTCATTGTGGACGACACCGCTTTTTCAATCGATGCCCTGTCCGGGTTTCCCGGGCCATACGCGGCATACGTGCAAAACACCATCGGCAATGGAGGGATCCTGAAACTCATGGATGGCCTTTCTGACAGGGGCGCTCATTTCGAGACCGCGATTGCCTACGCAGACCAGGACGGGATCCGGGTCTTTCGAGGAAGGATCGACGGCACGATCGTTTCGGAACGGGGGGACGAAGGGTTTGGCTATGACCCCATATTTGAATGGAAAGGCCGAACCCTTGCAGAATTATCCGTGGAAGAGAAGAGCGGAATATCCCATCGGGCACGTGCTCTCGTGGCATTGCGGGAATGGCTCGAGCAGGAGTGCATCGGATCATCGCAGGAGTGAACATACAAAACCGTTAAGTCGAAGAATAGCGTTGTATATAAGACGAGAAAGTGGTGCAGTAAATATGGCAAGATTCCCTGAAGCAGAAAACAGAATTCTCAATGTCAAGATTTGCATGAAGTGCAATGCACGAAATGCAATACGTGCGACACGCTGCCGAAAATGCGGATACCAGAACCTTCGCCCGAAGAACAAAGAGCGAAAGGCCTGACCCGGTATCAGGCGCTATAGAACGTTACCCTTTTTCCTTTCTGGCTGTATTCGCCTTTGAACGTCTCAATATTTCGTTTGTAGCCTATCCTGTCAACGAATCCGAGCTCACGGAGCCGTTCGCGCACACGCATCACATCCTCCTCGTCCCGCCAGTCGGGCGTGTAGACATAGATGACCTTCGTGTTGTCCCGTGAGTCGGGGTTGGGCTTGGCCGTGCTCACCTTGGCGGATATTCCGAGTTCCCTTTTGCAGGTCGCATTTCTGACCTTGATCCACGCCTCATTCACTTCTTCCGGGGGGAGGAAGATGAGCCATTTCCCGGCAAGCTCGTCCTCGATTGCATCAGGGAGGACGTCGGGAGCGTCCTGCACTATCCAGTACATCCTGGTCGTTTTGCTTGGAGTGACCCCTTCACCTTCCCGAATCAGCTCATATATGGTATCAGGTGAATGGAACCTGCGGATGAGTGCCTCTGCAAGCTGGGGATATTCGGAGGAGAATTTTTCAAATATTGCCAGAAACCGATCTTTGAAGTCAGCCTCTCCTTCAACCAGTTCAAAGAGAAAGTAGCCGTGATCACGCAGTTCGATGTTGAGCATATGTTCAAATAGTCCATATGCAACATCTGCCAGGGCGTCAGGGTCTACATCATTCATGTGTAAAGATGTAAAGGGCTTTGGAAAAAAAGGTATGGATTGGCTTTACCTGTTCAGTTTCTCTCTGACAAGCGAAGCGGCAAACTCACCTGACAGCAGCATGCCGCCGAAGACCGGACCCATGCGATGTTCCCCAGCAACGGCATTGGCGGCCATGCCCGTCACGATAAGGCCGGGATATACCTCTCTCGTATGGGAGATGATCTCGGATTCTGCACGGTCCGCCCACATGAACCCCTCTCCCTTCACCTCCAGGTTCCGTCCCTTCCTCTCCACGAGCGTGGCGACGACGGCGTCGTGCCCGGTGGCATCGATTGTATAGCGGCAGCCGATGGTGAGGGGATCGACATGGAGCCCGGCCATCTCAACCGGTGTCCAGTTGATAACCAG
This sequence comes from Methanolinea sp. SDB, assembly GCA_001412335.1. Lineage (GTDB taxonomy): Archaea > Halobacteriota > Methanomicrobia > Methanomicrobiales > Methanospirillaceae > SD8. The sequence continues at coordinate 1,747 of LKUF01000143.1, read as the reverse complement.
GCCGCTGACCCTGCCATCGTCCTTGACCATCACGTCCTCCACCGAGGTAAGATTGAAAAATTCAGCCCCGCCGCGGCAGGCGGCGCTGGTAAGTCTCGCCACCGCCTCGATCGAGCTGGCGACATAATAGCCCTCCTCGAAGGGCTGGTAAGAGATTTCGAACCTGTCGAGGAGCCTTCTCGCGGGTTCCTGCACGACAATCCGTGGAAACATCATCCCTCCGCCCCACATGCCGCCCCCGACAGAGAGTTTCTTCTCGATGACGCCGACTTTGTATCCTGCATCTCCAAGAATTGCGGCAGCGGTCAGCCCTGACGGTCCTGCACCAACGACCGCCACATCCAGCTCACTGTATTCGAGGAGTATCTTCATCTGGGAGGAGACAATGGCCCGCGTGATGGTAGTCTCGCTTAATTCCATCCCTTTCATTACAGGTACATCTGTGTGTGCGGTAATAATATCGATCGATTGGCCACCGGGCCGCACAACGCGTCCGGGCGCCGCCTTTTGCTGGAGGCCAGGTCTCTCATTATGCGGCGCTTAAGGTCAGAAAAAACAATTATTGCGGCCTTTTTGGGGGTTTTGATTTGTTATTCATGCAATTTGAGGGAATGTTTATGAAGTGATTCCGATATATATTCAGGTATGAAATGGAAGCGTGATTTCGGGCTCACACTCCGGGTCTGGCTTACGATGTTCCTGCTGTTCCTGGTCTACCTTGTCTTCCTGTCGGTACTGCTCTGGCTCGGAATAGGCCTGCCATTCATCATCGTGATCGTATTCCTGATGGCATTTGCGCAGTACTTCTTCTCCGATCGGCTCGTGCTGATGACCACGCGGGCACGCGTGATCGAAGAAGACGAGTACCCGGAACTCCATCGCATGGTGGAGAAGCTGGCTGCAGAGGCAGAGATTCCAAAACCGAGGATTGCCATCATGCAGACCCCTGTTCCAAACGCGTTTGCTACCGGGAGGAGTCCAAAGAAAGCCGTGGTGGCAGTGACAGACTCCATCATGAGACTGCTCACCCCGGGCGAACTTGAGGCGGTCCTCGCCCATGAGCTCTCCCATGTCAAGAACCGGGATGTGCTCACCCTTACGGTCGCCAGTTTCGTGGCCATGATCGCAGCGATAATCATGAATAATTTCCTCTTTGCAAGCTTCTTCTCGCAGAGAGACAATAACCCCTGGATCATTGCGGGAATCGTTGCAATCATCGTCTACTTCATCGCCCAGCTCCTGATAATGGCCCTCTCCAGGTACCGCGAGTTTGCGGCAGACCGGGGAAGCGCCTATCTCACCGGGAGGCCGAGGGAACTCATATCAGCGCTGGAGAAGATCAGCGGGCGAATGGACCAGGTTCCGGCCAAGAACAAGCAGATGATCGAGAGCGCGAATGCATTCTTCATCATCCCTGCGCTCTCGGGAAGGACCCTGATGGAACTCTTCTCAACCCATCCCCCACTCGAGAAGCGGATTGCAAATCTTGAAAAGGTGGAGATGGAGATCAGCGGCGGGAGAGGCTATTAAGAGCCCTCTCACCACAATTTTTCCCGTTTTCGAAAAACCGGCCGAAAGGGTCTTTTCCTGGAGCATACGAGGGCATTGTTCGCTGCATCTTGGATAAGGAACAAAAGTAATAATACAAATCATTTCCACATCTTAAAGGCACATTGCATCGATGGTCTAGTGGCATGACTTAGGCCTTCCAAGCCTATAGCCCGGGTTCAATTCCCGGTCGATGCAT
>LKUF01000142.1 GCA_001412335.1 Methanolinea sp. SDB | reverse complement strand
GCATCGAACATGGGTGGTGTTGGGGCGGATAGCCCCCACAACATGTATCCGGTTCATCAATCCTACACACACCAGGTAGAAAAGAGTCTCTAAAAAAGAAGGATGGAAGGAAGAAAATTCTCCCTATTAACCGGGCAATCCTCACTCGACCGCGACTATGACGTTCGAAGCCTTGATGATCGTCGAGACAGGTTTTCCAACGGCAAGTTTCATCTGTTCGGCCGAGGTATTCGTGATGAGCGAGGTTATCTCCAGCCCGCCAGGCATCTCGATGACCAGTTCCGTCAGGATCTGTCCATGCTTGATCGACTTTATGGTTCCCTTATGAAAATTTCGTGCACTTATCTCCATATCTTTCACCAGCTTGATAATGGTTGATAGTTTATTTAATCATTCAGATAATGACAGTTGATCACCCTGTTCAGACCTAAAGGGTGAAAGGCGAACCGTATCGGAGTGAGTTTCGTCCGCCTATTCCTGTCTGAATGAATCCCGGAACAAAAAAAGAAACAACCTGTTCCGGGAGGATCAAACCCCGGAATCCTCAGTCTTCTGACTGTCATCGGCTTTGGGTCCGAGCCGCTGCCGTTTCATCTTCTTTGCCCCGAACTCCGGGTGAAGGTAGCGGCCGCGGTCCTTTGTGCGTGATCCCCACTGGATGGCCTCTGTCGGGCAGAAATGGAGGCATCCCATGCAGAGCTGGCACTGGTGAAGCCATCTCGGCATGCCGTCCACCATCTCGATATTTCCCACGGGGCAGACCTTTGCACAGGTCCCGCAGAAGATGCAGTCTTCGGTCACCCAGAACTTCTCGTCGAGAGTATCGGTATGCCGTATGTATCCGGGGTAGAAGAGGCGCCGGAGGAGAGAAGATAATGGGGCTGGAGGTGGCGGCACATTTTCTCCACGCCGTATAATGCCTGCGATGGTGTCGATCGTTTCGCCGGCACGGTCCAGTATCTTTTCGAGCTTCGCACCGGTGGGCGGTTGGGAGAGGGGGACGAAATTTCCCGGCATTGCTACTGCCCAGGCCCCATCGAGGTCCCTGCCCTGTTTTTTGAAGATTGCATTGAGCTGGTGCAACGCCGAGACACCCATGCCCCCCATGGTGAGGACGGCGAAGAGGTACTCAGTTCCTCCCGCATCCAGTCTTCTTGCAAAGGAGTCCACGATCTCGGGGAGCCCCAGGTCATAGACGGGGCAGACGATTCCGACACGCCGGGCATCGGGAACGATCCTGCCACCAGGAAGGCTCGCGATCGGCACGAGGGTGCAGTCGCCGAGAGCGTCGCAGAGCCGTGCAGCAGCGGCATACGAGTTCCCGGTCCCGGTGAAATAGTAGATGACAGTCTTCATCGTAGTCGTGGAAAGAAGGTGTTATGGGAGAGTATAAAAGACAGGGGGATCCCTGTTTTTCCCGGATCATCCCCGATGGTTGATAATCCACGTGTATGCACGGAATCTGACCAGGGAATCGCTTTTCATAACGTCTCGATCATGTTTGAATCACGATTGGTATTGCCATGCGAATTTTTGAGAGGTTAACAGAATCCTGCTCCTGGTAACATATTGCAGATAACAATAATTTTATTAATATATAGAAATATCAATGGATCGAGGTGAGGAGTGGTATGAAGATCGCTGATATCTATGAGATGAAGCGGGCAGGAGATGTCACCGGGCTGCTCTCTGCAGTCTTCGATGACAACGAGTACGTCCGTTCTGCTGCCGCGGAGACGCTTTCCGGTTACCCTGACCCGCGGGTGAAAGAGGTGCTTTCACGGGTAAAATTCGATGACCCCGTACAGCGTGTGCGGGACGCGGCCACCCGGGCGCACCTGATGGTCGTCCAGTCGACGAGGAAGGAGAAGGAGACGGAATAGTCCTTTTTAAAAAAATCCTTTCCTATTTTCACCCCGCAGGAAACGACTCAAGGGATTGTCGGACTTTCCAACCAATCCCTTCCTGTTCCTGCTGCCGGGGTATTCTCACGTTCCTTTAACAGAAGCACTCTCTCCTGCTACCTGTTGATCAGTCCGGTCAGCTATGGTCGGACGGACATGAATCACGTGTATCTCCTGGATATTAGTAGCGCTATAAGAAGCCCTGCTACAGTCAGGACCAGGCCAATGCCGGGAGCGTGGGTTGGTTTTGTGGTCGTAAGCTTCGCATCTCCCATCTCCATCGTAGCGAGGTAAATGCTCCCGTTGCCTCCGATCGAGTCCGAACCAAGCCAGGCCATGTGCCGGCCGTCGATACTGATGAAGTCGACGAAGGTCCCGGGAGAGAGAGACGAGGTCTCCATGGTCCCGGGATCGAGCACGATGATCCGGTCGTGAGCAAACCCTTCAGCCAGCTCCCAGGCCACGTGTGTTCCGTCGGTCGCAAGCGAACCAAACGTGGCCTCTTTGTCCTGTTTCGTGAGTGTTTCTGTCACTTCACCGGTGTTGGGACAAAAAAGGACAGTCTCTCCGGTTGATATGGTGTACAGGCAGAGTTCGCTGTACATCTCCCGTGGCTTTTCGGTGCGCACATCCTTTCGGTACAGCACATAATCGCCGCCGAGCGCCGTTCCGAAGATAATCTCATGTGTCGTATTGACACGGGACCTTTCAAAGACGGTTGTTGTCGTTCCCGTGCCGGTCTCGTATAAATGGAGATCCATTGTTTCCGCATCGGTATAGAGAATATAATCACCATCGAACCCAACGCCTGCCCCATCGATAGTGCTGATCCCGGGGATGTGGGTGGTGTTTTCTGTCCGGATGTCGTAGTGCATGATCGAACTTGCGATGGATTCGTCCGGGCTTTCGGACCAGACAACGCCATCCCCTGATATCTTTGGCCATTCCGCGGTCTGGGTTCTCCTGATTGTCTTCGACGTATCCCCGTTGATCGAATACAAAAAAATCTGGTTCGGGCCATCTGCTGCGGATCCGAAAACGGGTTCGCTGAACCATACGGCATAATTGCCGTCGATGGCCTCACCCGTCAGTGTATATCCCGGGTCCGAGGTTGCAATCCGTCTCTCCTTCCTGGTATCAAGAGAATAGAGCTGGATAACACGTGTTGAGTTCTCGTCAATTGCATCACCGATCGAGCCCGAATAGATCACATGATCCCCTGAAATATCGGCATATATGGAGTCCAGTGCGGAATCCGAGATTATTTCATCTGACCATGAGACAGCTGCAGCCGCCTGGGGAGAAAAGAGGAGAATACAGATCAGGGCGATTCCGGCGGATGCCGCAACGAAAAACGGTCTATCATACATGCAGATACAGTTGCAGCCGGCAGCCGAAAAAGTTGAGGGTTTTTTTGCCTCTTCGCTGTTTAATGTGGGCGGAATGAAATTACCTGTTTTTCAGAGGTATCCAGACTTAGTCATTGATCCGCCGCCGGGGCGCCCTCACAGAACTCATACCCTATTGCTCAAATGTTGATTGTGAATTAGCCTCGCGGTATTTTCGGGAGCGGCGGCATTCATCCTGTTGGGGGTTTGGGGGGCGAGAGCCAGCTTTTAGGTGTTTGCATGATGAGGGATCCTCACCCACACAAGATAGCGAAGAGCCGTTTTTTTGTCCAGGCACTCTATTATCTTGGTTGACGGAATACACCACATCATGAGGAGAGGAGGAGATGAATGTGGATGAACCCGTTATTCATACCCACGATGTGCTCATCATAGGTGGTGGGCTGACCGGCCTCCGGGCGGCCCTCTCGGTCTTTTATGCCGGGCTTGACGGAGCCGTTCTCTCGAAAGTCCACCCGCTGCGATCCCATTCGGTGGCAGCCCAGGGCGGGATGAATGCATCGCTTGCCAATGTGCCGGGGGAAGGATCGGTCCCTGACAGCTGGGAGATGCATGCCTACGACACGGTGAAAGGATCTGACTACCTTGCCGACCAGGATGCAGTGGCCCTCATGTGCCGCGAGGCCTCGGCAACAGTGCGTGAGCTCGAGCACATGGGGATGGTCTGGTCAAGGCTCGATTCTGGCAGGATCGCCCAGAGGCCTTTTGGTGGAGCCGGATTTCCGCGAACATGCTACGCGGCCGACCGGACAGGCCACAATGCCCTCCACACACTGTACCAGCAGGTCATTGCCCGGCAGATCCCGGTCTACGAGGAGTTCTTCGCAACATCGCTCATTGTTGCTGACGGACGGTGCACAGGCTGCACTGCGATCGAGATTATGACAGGGAAGATGCACGGGTTCTCGGCCAGGGCGACACTTCTCGCTACCGGCGGTTTCGGGAGGGTGTACAGCCGGTCCACGAATGCCCTCATCAATACCGGTGACGGTCAGGCCCTGGCATTTGTAGCGGGAGCGCCATTAAAGGACATGGAATTTGTCCAGTTCCATCCTACAAGCCTCTTCGGGACAAATATCCTGATAACGGAAGGTGCACGCGGCGAAGGCGGCATGCTGCTGAACCGGGAGGGCGAGCGATTCATGGAACGCTACGCCCCGGAATCCCTGGACCTTGCACCCCGCGACGTGGTAGCACGCGCAATCGAGACAGAGATCGCAGAAGGGCGGGGATTCGAAGGGGGCTATGTGCACCTGGATCTCCGTCACCTGGGTGCGGACAGGATCAGGGAGAGGCTGCCGGGAATACGCCAGATTGCGATCGATTTTGCCGGGGTGGATCCCATTGAAGAGCCAGTCCCCATCCAGCCCGGGCAGCATTACGCGATGGGAGGAATCGATGTCGGTCTGGATGGGGCTGCATCGCTCCCGGGTCTCTATGCAGCAGGCGAATGCGCCTGTATCAGCGTTCACGGTGCAAACCGACTCGGAGGGAACTCGCTTCTGGAGACGGTGGTATTCGGCCGGCTGGTGGCGGATGCCATCGTCCGGGACCTGCCCCAATACACGGTGCCGCAGGGAGACGATGCAGAAAGGGCTGTCTCCCGGGAGGACAGGAGGATCGATGATATATTGAAGAAGAGAGGTGGTGAGAAGGCTTTTTCAGTAAAGAAGGAGTTGAAGGATATCATGTTCTCCCGGTTCGGAATCTTCCGGAACGCCGGGGACATGGAGGCCGGCCTCACCGCGATTACCCGCCTTCAGGATCGCTTCCGCACGGTATCCTTATCCAACAGCGAACGTGGGGTAAACCAGGCCCTTGTCCGGTACCTCGAGCTGGAGGGGATGCTCATTCTCGCCGAGGTTGTGGCAAGGGGGGCGCTTGCCCGTAAAGAGAGCCGCGGGTCCCATACCCGGGCGGATTATCCCAAACGGGACGACGACCGGTTTCTTGCCCATACGATTGCCTCGATGTCGGAAAGAGGGATTGAGATCTCGTTTCGGCCGGTCTCGCTGGGCATGTTCTCTCCAAAGGAGCGTGCGTACTGATGAGACTGAAGGTATTCCGTCATCGCCAGGGAATGTCCGAACCACGCTATGATACCTTCGAGATGGAGGCGGCGCCGGGCATGACCGTCCTTTCCGCACTCTTCAAAATCCAGGAAGAATTCGATGACTCCCTCGCATTCCGCTATTCCTGCAGGGGAGCCGTTTGCGGATCCTGCGCAATGCTGATCAACAAGGTGCCGCGGCTTGCCTGTCGGACGCAGTTGATGCCGCTTCTGGCGGGTGAGCAGGAGATCTCTCTATCAGGCTATCCAGCGATCGGTGGGCCGGTTTCATGGGATCCAAAAGAGGACGTGCTGGTGGAGCCGCTACCCCACCTTCCCGTGATTTGCGACCTTGTAGTGGATATGACCCGGTTCTTTGCGTTCTATCGTGATATTGATCCCGTTTTTTCCCCACTGGATCCGGACCCTGAGAAGGAACGGTTGATGGACCCGTCAGATGTCAGGGAACTCGAGTTGTATACCAACTGCATCCTGTGCGGAGCTTGTTTTGCAGCCTGTCCGGTGGATGCAAAAAATCCTCGCTTTTCCGGTCCGGCCGCCCTTGCCTCCCTCTACCGGTTCTGTATAGACCCGCGGGAAGGCCGGAGGATTGAACGGTTAAAAACGGCGGATACACCCGATGGCTGGTGGGGATGCGAGTTTCATGCGAACTGCCGTCAGGTCTGCCCGCGGGGTGTACCACCGATTGTAGCAATCGGCCAGGCACGACAGGAGATCAAAAAACAACGAAAAGAAGGCGAAGAGATGTGAAGATGCGGCGCGAGCGTGATTCGATCGGGGAGATGGATGTACAGGCTGATGTGTATTATGGCATCCAGACTGTAAGGTCCCTGGAGAATTTCCCTGTCAGCGGGCGGCGTGAGCGCCCCGAGCTGGTCCAGGCATATGCGATGGTAAAGAAGGCGGCAGCAATGGCCAACAAAGAGCTCGGCGTCCTGGACAATGAGAAGGCCGATGCGATTATCCAGGCGGCTGGAGAGGTGATCGCCGGCGGAATGGCCGACCAGTTCCCGGTAGATATATTCCAGGCGGGCGCCGGCACCTCTTTTCACATGAATGTCAACGAGGTTCTGGCAAACCGGGCCCTTGAGATATGCGGCAGGGCCAGGGGGGAGTACGGGTATATCAGCCCGAACGACCATGTCAACCGGTCACAGTCCACCAACGATACTTTTCCCACCGCATCTCATATCGCGATAATGAACCGGGCAGACCACCTCCTCACCATCCTCTCCGTCTTCATCTCGGCCCTGGAAGAGAAAGGGCAGGAATTCCTGGATATGCCCAAATCAGGGCGGACACATTTGATGGATGCCGTTCCTGTAACACTTGGCGACGAGTTTCTTGCCTATGCAGCCGCGGTAGCGAGATCTGCCCGGCGGATACGGGAGCGCCGTGATGACCTCCTCGAGGTCGCACTCGGCGGGACGGCAACCGGGACGGGTGCAAACACCCCACCAGGCTTCCGTGCCAATGTCATAGAACACCTCTCCACGATCTCAAGTCTCCCGCTCATGCCCGCCAGGGACAGCCTGGAGGCATTACAGAGCAGGTCACAGATGGCGGCATTCTCAGGAGCTCTCCGGGAACTGTCGAACGAACTTGGGAGGATTGCAAATGATCTCCGGCTCCTCGGGTCGGGGCCCGTGACAGGCCTGGGGGAGCTAGTCCTTCCTGCGGTTCAGCCCGGTTCCTCCATAATGCCCGCTAAAGTCAACCCGGTGATGGCCGAGTGCCTGAACATGGTCTCATTCCAGGTGATTGGCAACGACTGTGTCGTCTCCCTGGCGGCACAGGCAGGCCAGGTCGATCTCAATGTCATGACACCTGTGATGACCTGCAATATCCTGGATTCGCTCGCCATGCTCAACTCATACCTTCCTGTCTTTGTAGAACGGTGCGTCGTGGGAATCGAGGCGAATGAAGGCCGCCTTTCCCAGTATATCGATAAAAATCCCATCCTGGCAACCCTGCTCTCTCCACGGATCGGGTACCTGGGTGCGGCCGAGATTGCCAGGGAATCTGCACGAACCGGAAGGCCGGTCAGGGATATCGCCATAGAGAGGGGTATCCTCACTACCCGGGAAGCAGACGATCTCTTCGATATGGCACAGGCGGCAAGAAACCGGTACGGCGGCGATGAATAGCCTGACACTGATTCCAAGTGAAATTACGGCCAGGAGCGGCCAGTGAAAACCGGGCTCTGATAGCAGGCACCAGTCCCCGCATATTGAATACCTTTTTTCACGTTGATTAGAAAAATGGATACGGAAGGAAGAACCGCCGGATGAACCAGATCATTCGAGACGATACAATCCCGGACCAGGACGATATTGAGTATAAGAGAGTCGCAAAGGCCGTCCGCCGGATGGCATCCGCCCGCACCAGGGGAGAGCTCGCAGAGACAATTGCCGAAGAGATATCCACCTACTCCCTGTACGAGCTCCAGGTCATCGGTGGCACCGTGAAAAACGAGATTGACCGGCTCCCGTCACCCTACCGCGAGAGGATTCGCCCCTACTTCGATAAGCAGTTCTTCGGGATGTACCACCGGCTTCTCTCCATGCACCGTTCAGGAAAATTCTTCAACCTCGGGGAGCCGATCTCGGACGAGGAGACGTTTGCCAGGTTCCTGGCTGCGGTACCTGCAGGGTGCTTTGAAAATTCCGGTGCATCCGGCACCGAGTTTTCGTTCGGCGAACCGGTCCGCTCCCTCTTCTACTACCTGCTCTCCGCCTTCGCCATGTTCGTGCTCGAGGAACCCGGCCATCCTGTCGGCACCCCGTTCCCCGGCGGTTTTACCGTCGAAAAGCGCGGTGAAGACTATTTCTGCCCGATACGTGACAAGGAAGAGGATATCCCGTTCTCGATCTGCAATTTCTGCCCTGCAAAACAGATGGAGGGGGTATAGATCCCATCCTGCAGCGATACGGAACTCTCTGCGGGCAGCACCCTCTTGGATACCGGCAACAATTTCTGACGGCTTGGCTCTCTACGGGCAGCAGGACTGCCATCCCCCTGGATTAATCTTCTGCGGATGCCTGCTCCTCATCTGAGAGGAGATCCATGATCCGGTCGATCACCTCGGGATTCCTCGGGAGGTTGATGTGACAGTACATGTCGGGACAGAGGGCGAGGAGGCCCGGATCCGCAGGAAGGACCGAAACCTCCGCCCCTGGCAGGAAGGAGTCGCTGTGCGGGACAATGCCGTCGCCCGAGTACGTGGTATCCAGGCCGCCTTCACGATCCAGTTCGAGCGTCCTGCCTTCGAAACTCGGGAAAAAATTTTGGGTCTTCGTGGTGTTTGCAGCAACGATCACCCGGTACCTGATATCGCCGCGTGTTCCCGCGGCCTTCAGCCTGGTCATGGCCGCACTCTCCGGCCGAAACTGCTGGACGATGAGATCGTCGGCAGGATCGTAGCCATGGGGGACGAAGACGCCTGCGAGCCGATCGATGATATTCTTCCCGTGCTCGGGGTGGCAGAAGAGCTCTGCAAGCGATGACCCGTTGTTTGGGGGGCCAATCCCGATGAGCTGCCAGGCATTCTCCTCCATGGAGTCGCCATCGAGCACTTCGAGCATGTACCGGGCAACGCAGGTCCCCATCGAGTGGCAGATGATATCCAGGGAACCCGCGTAACCGGTCTCTTCCCGCCGGGACCTGATATAGTCACGCAGTGCCCCGGCTATATCTTCAAGAGATGCGCCCTTCATCCGGGAGTGGTCGAAGTTCCAGCACGGGTAGGATTCCCTTTCCAGGCGTTCAACGAGGCGGTCCCATATCGCCGGACGGCTCTTCCATCCGTGGACAAGGACAACCGGGCGATGATTCATTCCTTACCTGTTCGTGCCCAAATGCGATGAGGGTTTGTAATTGGTCAGTGGTTCTTGTGACCTTGGCAAAAAAAGGTCAGCGTGGTTTTATCGCACGCACCCTGATACTCTTCACAGATTCTTTCAGGCCTTCGAGGAGATCGGGGGACAGCCCGCTGATCTCCGGATCGCTGGTGATAAAATCGATTGGAAATGTCTTCTCGTCCAGTATGGCAATATCCAGGAATCCTGCGGAGACGATGCAGTCGAGGTAGGCATCCTTTATGGAAGCCCCCGATATGCATCCCGTGTAGGCGTCCGCCAATCTTTTGACCGGATCGGGGAGATCCCGGGTAATCACGATATCGGATACCATGATCCGCCCACCGGGACGCAGAACGCGGTATGCCTCGGAAAAGACCGCCGGCTTGTCAGGCGAGAGGTTGATCACGCAGTTGGAGATTATCACATCGACCGACGAGTCGGCAACCGGGAGGTGCTCGATCTCGCCGAGCCTGAACTCGATGTTTGCGTACGAGCCACGTTCAGCGTTTTTCCGGGCCTTTTCAAGCATCTCCGGGGTCATCTCAACGCCGATAACCCTGCCGGCCTTTCCCACGCGTCGCGCAGCGAGGAAACAGTCGAAGCCGGCCCCGGATCCCAGGTCGAGAACCGTCTCGCCCTCTTTTAATGATGCGATAGCCACGGGGTTTCCGCACCCGAGGCCCAGGTTGGCGCCGTTGGGCACTGCTGACAGATCCTCCTCCGAGTAGCCAACCCCGAGGCTTACTGATGCTGCCGTGGTCTCCTGTCCGCAACAGCCAGGTGCACAGCTGCAGCCGCAGGTTTTTCCGGATGCGATCTCTCCATACTTTTCAGTTACACGTCGTCTTATCTCGTGTTCGTCCATGTCGTTCACCCTTGTTTCCCGGAAGAGATAGCCTCCATCATGGGGCCCAGCAGTGACCTGACCATGCCGTCGAAGAAAGCTGCCTTGATCAGCGTGATACAGCAGACATCATCCTCCTTCTCCCAGAAAATCACTGCAAGGCGGTCACCGGCAGAGATCCCCGCCCGATCACGGACTTCTTTCGGAAGGACCATCTGTCCCCTCCCGTCCACTGTCACCACCGCTTCGACACTGCATGTGCATTGAGCGGTGTCGCCGCAGGCAGGTATCTGTTCATCATGTTTCATCTGTCACCCTGATAAGAATCTGAACTCCAAGCATATATATTTTTCAGATATTTCAAAATTTTCAGTATAATCAGAACTAACTTTGGAATAAACCATCGCGATACACGCGTTCTCCTGGTCTTTGGGAGATCTCAGAGGTATGGATTCGGAGGGGTACTCTGCGGAAAATGTATTCGGGATTGCGGAGAATGCACAGTACAGGAAAAAATATCCTGTATCCTCACACAATGAGATGATTGTCCATGTCATTCCTGTCAATCGAGATCTCAATCCTGGAAATCTTCATCATCGTCCAGTATCTCATGGCATTCGGGATCATCTTCTTCGAGCGCCGTAACCCCAATTCAGCCCTCTCATGGATCCTCGTCCTCCTCGTCCTGCCTGTCGTGGGATTCTTCCTCTATCTCTTTTTTGGCCAGGACTTCACCAGGAAACGGCTTTTCTCCCTGAAGGAAGAGCACGATCT
>LKUF01000141.1 GCA_001412335.1 Methanolinea sp. SDB | reverse complement strand
ATTCAGTCTCCCCACACAAAACAGCGAGGAGACGAAATAACATGGATACACAGGATCCCCAAAATTTTTTTCCTGCCTGTACAAGATCTCCCGCGATCCTGCAACGCCTTTTTCGGTACCTGCACGGACACTTCAGGCTTGATCTCCTGATCGCACAAGCAGGCTGCCCTTTCCCCGGTTTGCAACATCGCCACGGTAGGTGTCCATTGTCACGTTCACCCCCCGGAGATCCATCTGTGTCCTCTCCCCCTTTTCGAATGTGGGTAACAGGTCATGAACCTGTCCAAAAACCATGCAGGTTCCGCCTGACATGTTCCCACAGGGTCGTGTGCAACTTCCCTCGATGACCAGCTTTCCCCCCCGCATCTCGACACCAGAAAGGTCTCCTGTATCACCGTGAATGATCACTTCTCCCCCGCAGAGATATTCCGCGACAAAATCTCCTGCATTTCCAAGGACTTCCAGCCTACCGCCCCGCATACCTCTCTTCTCACCGCGGTATCCTGCTCCGCAATAATGGCCTGCATTCCCATGGCAGACGATCTCCCCGCCTCTCATCTCCCGCCCGAGCCAGGCGTCCGCATTCCCTTTGACCGTGATCTGGCCCGCACTCATGAAATTCCCGCAATGCATGCCGATATCGCCTTCCACCACGATCTTCCCGGCATTCATGTACTCTCCAACCCGCTTTATCCGTCCGGTATCGCCCTTCAGGATCACCTCCACCTGGTCAGGAGAGACGGCAGGACCCTCGACGGTAATGAAGAATATCTCGTCAAGGGAGCGTTGCTTGTTCCCTTCGTAAACCGACAGATCCGTCCCTCGCAGGAAGTTGTGCGGGATGATAGATTCGGCTTCAATGGGAATATTCGGCTTTTTTCGTGGTTTGGTCTCGAGGATTACTCTCACAGGTCCGCCTCCGTCTCAATGCATACACCCCTCGGGAGATAGGTGTCCTGGACGGGATAATTCCTCATTCTAACGGTATAATACTGCTGGAATTTTTTCGCAAATTCAGGGTCATTGCCAAGGTCATACTCAGGAGAGACACGTGGTTTGACCCAGATGGTGCTGTTTGCACCTTCAACGATCACGTCCCCGTTCCGGGCTACAACCCTCCCCCGCTTGATGGTGTACATCGTTCGGGAGAACCCCGCCATCACCTGCTGGTACTGGGCGGACGGATCAATTTCCATGGTGCGTATCGGATAGATCGCCACGTCCGCTTCCGCTCCGGGTGCAAGGTGACCCTTTCCGAGTGGTTCAATTCCAAGTGCCCTGCTCTGTCCGGCCCGGGTCATTACGGCTATCTCGTTCCAGTCAAGCTCCCGATCCAGGGCCATCAGGGAGACTCTTTTTTCTGTCCGGGGATCGAGCAATTCGCATTCCTGGTCTCGGTATCTCTTGCTCATCAGGAGAGCGATAATCTCCGGGTACTTGACGAACGGTGCACCGTTGGGGTTATCGGTCGTGAGCAGGCACTGCCAGGGGCTCTTTGCCTGGAGTGCCAGTTCGAGGCCTATTGCCCACATGACGCAGTTTACAACGCTCTTTTTTGAGTAGTAGACCGGTATGATCCCTGATCCGGTCTCGAGCTCCACGTCATGGTTGCTCCACTTGTTGTGGTG
>LKUF01000140.1 GCA_001412335.1 Methanolinea sp. SDB | reverse complement strand
TTGCCATGGTTCTCGGAGTAATCGTTTTCTCGTTGAGAACACGCTGATTTTTTCCCTTTTTCTGAGATGAACACGGCTGACAGGGTCCTGGATGCGTTTCTGCCCCAAAACATTGCTCATGATATCAGGATAGTGCTGATCTGGACGCTTGGTACCATCATCTCGATATATGTCCCGCCACTCAACGCAAGCCCAGTACGGGTGGCTTTCGCACTCCCCATGATTCTCTTTATTCCCGGGTATTCCCTTATTGCCGCACTCTTTCCTTCAAACAGGGAGATCGATCTCATTGAACGAATCGCCCTCTCGTTCGGCCTCTCAATAGCAATCGTCCCACTGATAGGGCTTGCCCTGAACTATACCCCCTTGGGAATCAGGCTTGATCCGATCGTCGCAAGCCTCGTCGCCTTCACCGTTGTAGTCATCCTGGTTGCCCAGGTCCGACGCCGGGATTTACCGGAAGAGGACCGCTTCAGGCTCCCCCTCCCGGAGTTGATCACCGCTGTAAAAACAGAATTCCAGGGCAAAGATAAAAGGCCGGTCGACAGGGTCCTCAACATCGTCCTGCTTGCTGCCATCATTGTCGCGATAGCGTCCACGATCTACGTGATTGCCGTTCCCAAGGAGGGAGAGAAATTCACCGAGTTCTACATCCTCGGAAAAGGTGGCATGGCGGCCGATTACCCGACAACCCTCTATATCGACCAGCCCGATTCGATCATCATCGGGATTGGGAACCACGAATACCGGAACGTGACCTATTTCGTGGAGATCATTCTTGTGGATACGGTGTTTGATCCCGACACAAATACCTCAGAGATCAGGGATATGAAGGAGATCTCCCATTTCAGCATCGATCTCCCGCACAATTCGACATATGAAGAGCCGCACCGTATCATCGCAGGCAAAGAGGGCTACAACCAGTTGAAATTCCTGCTCTTCGCTGATTCCAGGCCTCCGTCCGACGTGTGGGGCCAGGACCGGATCAACCGGAGCTACCGGGACCTTCACCTGTGGGTTGATATCCGGGACCAACGGTCAGGATGATGCGAAGCTA
>LKUF01000139.1 GCA_001412335.1 Methanolinea sp. SDB | reverse complement strand
CCCCATACCAGCCCGAGCAGAGGCAGCGGGAACGGATGTCCGAGCGCTGCATTGATCAGGTGGCACATGGTCACCGCGGTGAAGATGGCTACAAAGGCATGCGCCATGGTCACCGTTGTCATGGACTTCAACACGTCAACATAGACCGGTTGTCCAAACTTAGCGAGACTTGCCGTCCTTCCCAGGTACGCGGTTGTCGCGTAGACACCTTGCACGAATACTGCAAGGCCTGACCCGAGGATGATAGCAAGTATCGGGTTAATCTGCATAGCCATAAAAGCCCAGGCGATACCGGCACCAAGGCATACCCACAGACCGTATGCCGGCGGCTCGCCGGCGACTGCTTTATTGAAGATACGGTGAAGGTATCCCATCTGCGGAGCGAGCTGGACCTGAGAATTCGGATCACCCTGAGAACCGATATCAGATTCAGTATTTTCCGCAGCACCGGCTACCGTGGCAAGAGCTCCTGCCAATGCAGTTATTCCAATGCCAAATACTATACTTTCCATTTAGCCTCCTCCCTGCGTGCGATAATAGTGCACGAGAGTGTTCATCATGCATTGCCACTCACATCGAGTACAAACCCTTTGTGGTTCATCTAACAGTTGATTATAGAAGAGTTAAAGGTTTCGAAATATTTGCATATAAGCCGTTTTTATCTCGTTTAATCGACAGATAATGAGTTTTTCACCCACTTTACTCATCCTGAATTTAGTTAAATAAAGTTTTATTGTGTAATAAGAAACCAGGCTTTCTTTGCCGGATCATCTGTATAATCCTGACACGTACCAATCCCGGGTATCAGTCGCCATGATAATACCGGAAGAGCAGATCTGTGACGGA
The DNA here is from genome assembly GCA_001412335.1 of Methanolinea sp. SDB. GTDB lineage: Archaea > Halobacteriota > Methanomicrobia > Methanomicrobiales > Methanospirillaceae > SD8. The sequence continues at coordinate 1,737 of LKUF01000139.1, read as the reverse complement.
CCTGATATCGGATCCCTGCTTCTTTGACTCCTTTACGTAGACATCGAAGACCTGGTCGGTGACGACATGGAGCCGGGGTTTGTACATATCTGCATGCATCATCAGGTCGAAGCAGCGGGCTTCACTCTCGGTCAGTCCAAGTGAACGGTATTCACCTGTCGTCTCAAGGAATGTAGGATTCTCTTCGAGCGGCGTTTTCAGGACGAGCTGTGCGAGCGGCGTCTCCGGTATGGGTTCGGCGATACTCACGAAGACGTCATCAAGGCATGCCTCTGAGATGAAATCCTTTGTCTCCTGGAAGTCTGCACTGGTCTCGGTGGGATACCCGACAATGAAACTTCCCGCCACCCTGAGTCCGTGCGCCCTGCATTCGTCGACTGCTGCCCGTACCGCCGATACTGTGATTCCCTTCGCCATCAGCCGGAGCATACGATCGCTTCCGGATTCTACACCGAAAAAAACCCAACCGATGGTGTATTTTCGAATCGCCTCCAGTATCTCGTCACTGATGCAGTCGGCCCTGATATCGGGAGACGAGACATTCTCTCTCCCCATGATACCTGCCATTCCCGAGAGGAGCTCGACGAATGCGTCGGGATTTAACTTTCCGTTCTCGTACCGGTACAGGGACCCGGTCCCGCCGCTGATGGATATCCTTCGTGCACCCTTCTCCCGGAATGCCCGTACCTCTGCGAGGATATCGTCAATCTCCCTGCTCCTGATCTCGTGTCCGAAGAAACGCGGGACCTGGCAGAAGGTGCAGGATCCAAGGCACCCCCGGTGGCTCTCGATATAGACATTCGCACCCCTGATACTCTGCGTCCCGATATCGTCGGGGATGAGGGGGAGAGGACGGTGCATGTCCGCCGGCGCCGGAGGCGGATTGATCCTGATCCCATTGGCATCGCGGAATGCGATCCCGGTCGTCTCCGTACCCGGACCATCTCTCAGGAGGGAGAGAATCGTCTCTTCCCCTTCGCCAAGGACCAGTGCATCAAGCTCCAGTTCACCCATCACCATCCTGGGGTATGCCGATACCGGCCCGCCTGCATAGCACAATCCCCCGTGTTCCCGGTGTCGGCGGATGAAATTCCGGATACGCGGGTCGAGCAGGTGAAGGGTTGAATAGAGTGAGAGGAGCACGGTCTCTTCTTTTTGTGCCTCGAGCTCATGGCTGATCTCGACATCGAACCCGGCATCCCTGGCTATACCGCCGATGAGCATCGCCCCGTACGTGTACATATCCGGTGAAATGACCCTGACCTGCATCTTTTCCACAGGAAAGGTGGGCAGGAGGAGAGATAAAAGGTTTGAAATGGGAGGAGAGGGATGCCCGCACACGCAGGGTTTTTCCGGTCACCAGGCATCCGGTGGACGATCCGTGTAAACTCCTGTTTCGGGGAGAAACCAAAAGATCGTGTCCTGCCTGTGCCATTTTTGGATGCAGTAAAAAATGTCGGTTCAGCCCTCCGGAACGGGCAATTCCATGCTCCGCTCGCCCCCGGGAAAAAAGAAAAAAATTTGGTTTTGATCTTACCGTGCGGGTATGATCAGTGAGCGCTCTCCGGCGGGCATGAACTCGCGGATTGCACCCTTGGCGAACTCGCGCCTGGGCTCGGCAAAGTCGAACTTGAGCGAGGGGTCGGCGAAAGCGACCTTGATCAGCGGGGAGAGCGACCATCCATCGCCACGGCCGTAGTGAGCACCACCGACGATAGCGGCGTACTCTCCCTGGTG
>LKUF01000138.1 GCA_001412335.1 Methanolinea sp. SDB | reverse complement strand
CTTACCTTCTGGATCTCGGGCTCTTCCTTGTCAAACTCGTCGAGGATGTCGCCAACCAGCTCCTCGAGGATGTCCTCGACCGTCACGATCCCGACAAAACTGCTGTACTCGTCGAGGACAACCGCCATCTGCACCTTCCGAACCTGCAGCTCTTTTAAGAGATCGTCGATCTTCTTCGTCTCGGGAACGAAGAAGGGGTCATACATCACGTCCTTTATCGGTATCTTCTTGTTTCCCGACATGAGTGCGGAGAAGACATCCTTCACGTTCAGGACTCCGATGATGTTGTCCACCTGTTCGTGGTAAACCGGAATTCTTGAAAAACCGGTCTCATTGAAGAGCCTGAGCGCTGACTCCAGAGAGTCGGTATCCTCGACGAGCGCGACATCAACCCGCGGGGTCATGATCTCCCTGGCGATGGTATCACCGAATTCGAGGACCGAGTAGAGCATCTCGCGCTCCTCCTGTTCAATGGTCCCTTCTTCCTTGCCGACTTCGATCCATTCCCTGATCTCCTCCTCGGTGACCGCAGGCTCGGCTACCGAAACACCAAGCCTCCCCGTCACCTTCTCGATAAGGACGACCAGCGGAGAGAAGATCCTGGAGAGCACGAGTATCGGTCCCGAAACTGCGATGGCCATCTTTTCCGTGTGCCGCGTCGCATACATCTTCGGGCCTATCTCCCCGAAGAACAGGAGAAGGATAACCACCACGAATGTCGCAATACCGACCCCGATGTCCCCGAAGATGCTTATGGTTATGGCTGTGGCGATGGATGCGGCGGCAACGTTGACGATATTGTTCCCGATCAGGATGGTGATCAGGAAATGGTTTGGTGCATCCTTGACGGCTGCAAGCCTCTCTGCCCCTTTCCGGCCTTCGTTGACCAGTGTACGTACCTTTGCCCTGGTTATGGATATAAGTGCGACTTCCGATCCGGAAAAAAACGCAGAGAGCAACAGACAGGCAACAAAAAGCAAAATTAACAAATAGTCTTCGATCATCGAATCCACGCCGCAGAAACGGCCTTGCTGGTATGTATGTTCATATATGCCTGAAACACTATGATAATGGAACTCGCATTTTATAAAACCAGCGATTATCCCACACTATTCCTCATGAATTCGACTTCTCCTGCAAGGATGAGGACCTTCTCCTCTGATGAGAGGTCGTGGGCAAAATTGCGGTCCTCTATCTCCAGTGTGATGCACCCACTGTAACCAAGGTCACAGGTATAACCGAGTATATCTGCCATCACCTGGTAGCCTCTCACCGGGAGATGCCGGGTGTCTCCATCAGACCTGCTCATGTGAATGTTGGAGAGACGGTCATGGCAGAGATCGAGGTA
>LKUF01000137.1 GCA_001412335.1 Methanolinea sp. SDB | reverse complement strand
TGCCATCTCGACCATGAGTGTGTTTGAAAACTCTCCTTGAATATCGGGTATATGCGAGATGAGGATTATCTGGGGAAAACGGGATTCCTGTGTCCGGAGTGCCGATAACAGATTCGTTCTCCGTTCCTCATCCTGGCTTCCAAATATCTCGTCGAAGATCAGGAGCGTACTCTCATGGACATGGTGAAGCTCCGCAAGATATCGTGAGAGAGCGATACGCAGTGCCACCGCGATGTCGTCCTGTTCACCACCGCTGAACCGGTTGATGGGGAAATCGTCGTCGATGTCCCTGACCAGGAGGTTGAAGTCCTCGTCAAGCAGCACCTGTTCGTACCGCCCTCCCGTAATCTCGCTTATGATATGACTCACTTCACCTTCTATCCGGCTCCGCACGACCTGCATGAGGTACAGGACATATTCCCCGATCATCGAACGGGTCAGGCGGAGCAGTCCTATCTCTTCCTCGAGACCTGCTTTTCGGGATTTCAACTCTTCGATGGCTTCTTCATCTTTTTTGTACCGTTCTATCTTTTCCCTGGCGCCTTTTACCCGTTCACTGTTGGCAGCGATCTCCGCTCCCGCAGCACGGATCCCGCTGTCTATTCCTTCGAGGGTCCCTTCCAGCCTCGTTCCAAGCTCGGGGTTGAAATCGGAATTCTCAATCGCGGCTGTAATATGCGCGATCTCCCCCTCCTTATCCTGGATCCTGGTACCGAGCGCTTCAAGCTGGCTCATCTGGGCCTTTCCATGGGCGATCTGCTTCCCGAGCTCGATACAACGGACCTGGACTCTTTCGAGGTCCCTCACGTCCCTTTCGGCCTGCAGAAATGCAGTCTCGTCGTATCCCGATTCCACGATCCGATCTGCCAATGACTTCCTTTCCTCCTCGTTCCTCCTAAGCGCTGCCAGGAGTTCCTGGAGATCCTGTTCCAGCTGCAATCGATTCTTCAATCTCTCCGAGATACCCCTGATCTCCCGAAGCGCCGGTTTTTGCTGATCGATCCGGTCTTTCTCCACGGTTACGCGATCTTTTTGTTCGCAGGTCTCCAGTGCCTCCTTTTCGATCCGGTCGAAACGGGATGAAAACTCACCCTCGATCTGGCCGTAATGAGCGCCGAGCGTCTGGCGGCAGAGGGGGCAGATCCCATGGGGGCCCGCTTCCTCGATGATCTTCCAGTCGGCAGCAAGATTTTTCCTCTCTTCCACCAGGTGTTCGAGCCGTGCCGAGAGCGTCCCGATGGTGTGCAGGAGATTTGCTTCCATTGACTGCGCTGCCTGTTCGAGATCAGTATCTGGTATCTGCGGACCGATCCGAAGGAGTTCCCTTACTCCTTTCCGCAGTGATGCAAGTCTCTCTGCGTCTTTATCGATGATTTCGATGTTTGCCCGGGTCTTCCCGACCCGTGTATCAAGCTCTTTCCATTGTTTTTCGGTAAACCTGATCTCGGATTTGAGTCGTTCATATTCGGACTTTTTATTCCTCAAACCTTCGAGATTCTGCTTTTTTGCATCGAGCGCCGAGACCTCTTTCTCTAAATCCTGGCATTCCTTTTCGAGCCCCGGGAGGCTTTTTACCTGGTCAAAGAGACGTTCCCTCTGCCGGACGAGGTCTTTTTTATCGCCCGAAAGTGAGGCATGCCGCTCGACGAGCCGCGTATACTCCGTCTTCTTCTCCTGGAAGCGGTGCAGTTCGGCAGCAACTTCTTTCCTCCTTTCCGTGTGGCTCACCATGCGGTCTTCAAGGTCTTTTCTCTCAATGGAAAGTTGCTCGACCAGTTTCTGCAGTTTCGATAATTCTTCAGGGTCATACCTGTCGATCAACCCCTTCAGTTCTCCTTCGTGCAGCCGCAGATCCCGGTCTTTTGCATCGATATGTTCCCTGAGGAGCCTGTCGCTCTCGGTTTTTACGTAATCGATGCCCAATGCCCGGAGGAACCATTCCTTCCTCCTGCCCGGGGTATTTTCGAGCAGGGTCAGGAGGTCTTTCTGGGCGGCATAGATCGTGTTCCGGAAGTCGACCGGGCCCATGCCGAGCGTCCTCCTCACCTCGGCCTCGACCTGGCTCACCCCTGTCGCACGGAGTTTTCCCTCCTTGTGGAAGGTTGCGTCATGCTGGATCGTCTTTCCCTTTTTGAATGTGCGGTG
>LKUF01000136.1 GCA_001412335.1 Methanolinea sp. SDB | reverse complement strand
TCATGATCGGCGTGAACTGCGGTGGAACGGTCAGTCCCATCACTGCACGGGAGATGATCAGGGAAAAGTTCGAGGTCGACCCCGACACGGTGACCAAGGAGGAGATCGACAAGGGTCAGTTCATCATCGAGTACGCAGGTGGCCACAAGGGTATCTCCATCGACGAACTCGAAGAGGAGGGATACGGCCGGAGGAGCAACTGCCGCCGGTGTAAAGTAAAAGTCCCGCGGCAGGCCGATCTCGCCTGCGGAAACTGGGGCGTCATCGGTGAAAAGGCCGGGAAAGCCACGTTCGTAGAGGTCTGCAGCGACAAGGGGGCAAAACTCCTTGACGAGGCGACCAATGCAGGTGTCATCAAGACCGAGCCCGCCAACCCCAAGGGTATCGAGATCAGGAAGAAGGTCGAGGGCGCCATGTTCAAGCTCGGCGACAAGTGGCGCAGGAGGGATTTTGCAGGTCTCTCGCCGGTTCTCTGGGACACGATAAACAAGGAGACATCCCGCTGCATCAAGTGTTACTCGTGTATCGAGAACTGCCCGGTTTGTTTCCCGAATGAAGATGGTCTGACCGGAAAGTCCCTGATGGTGACAGACGGCGAAGTCCCCCCGAAACCCATGTTCCACATGAGGAGATTTGCGCATATCTCTGATTCCTGCATTAACTGCGGCCAGTGCGAAGAGCTGTGCCCGATGGATATCCCGCTGGCGCTCTTCTCCCATGCGATCAGGGCCGAAGGCGACAACTCCTTCGAACCAAAACTCGGAGAATCACGATATACAAACTAAAATAACGGGTCTTTGTGCCCTCTTCCCGGGAAGATGCCCGGGACCCACACACAGATTCCTTCTTTTTTCCACCGCCAGAGGCGCGCAGGAATACAAAATAACGAAAATTTTTGCCTGAAAGGACTCAATCTTTTCAGATTAGCCGTAAAGACAGATTTCATCTCAATATTCAACAGAGATGAAGCGAGCCGATAACCTGGTTTAGTTAACCCCAATTATCAATTGCTCCCGAAAACGCCTGATACGGACCCTCTCGTTCACGGGTGATTCTCCCCACCATAATTCATCATTTTTTTGG
>LKUF01000135.1 GCA_001412335.1 Methanolinea sp. SDB | reverse complement strand
AAAAAAGGAAAAAATCCGATATCTGAAAATGATAAGGTCGTACGGTCATGTGTGGTTGGATCTCTTCGACCTCCTATGTGTCTGTAGAACACCGTTTTTTACAAATCTCCGACCGCAAGGGATAAACCCCGCTGAATACACTCGACACTATCATTCTTGCATCCCGCCCTGTTGAGGGTTATACCTTTGTTATACCAGGTTTCTGCATTAAACGGATCATACATGAGGGCCGATTCATAGCATGAAATTGCTTCCTCATACCTGCCAAGCATATCCAGAACATTCCCCTTTGAGTGAAAAGCCCTGGCGTGTCGGGGATCAATCTTAAGAACCTGATCGTAGCCCTCGATAGCTTTGGCATAGTCCTCATGATATTTCTTCTCGTTTGCCTGACGCAGCATGATCTCAACATGAGGATTAATCATAGATACGATCCCTGAATCTCTTCTGGGTCTTATGGTTTTTTCCATGGTATTACACTTAACATCAATTGTATATAAAAATTTAGTATAACAATTATTTTTTATATATAAAACTTTTTCTTATTGGTTGATCAGGTAACCAACACTATATAATATTTTCTCTTATTTGATAATTATATTATTTATAATAACGCATAGCCGCTAATAGAAGATGGCTGGAGGCGATGAATTTTTTGTGTGTGTACGGTTCTTATCAGTAAATCCCGGGAACATTCTCTCCCGCTTCCCGTTCGTGTTATATCGCGGGTGGCTTTATGAAAATGCCCACCGATGAAAGAAAACAGAATAATAACAGAAGTTTTAGAGAGATTTTCACAACCCATCTCGCCCCACGATATGTCCGGTAGAGGATATCCGGTAAAGATGGACCAACTGCTGGCCTGAATGACCATCCACTGTTTACCTTAGTTTCATTTTATTCTGTCCGTTGTCAGGGGAAAGGAGATGATTGATATTTTCAAAAAGATGAAACAGGGTCAATATCACTCGATAAGATTCTTCCTGACTGCGAGGGACAGAACATACTGCAGAACAAGCTGTGACAGTCCGAAACAAATGAGAATAATGGCAATATCAATCCCCGTGATTAGGTTTTCGATAAGCAGTGATGCGCCAAAGAGAATCATCAGGATGGCCGTAAGGAGTGCCAGAACAAGCAGCAATATCATCAGCTGGAGATCTTTTCCTTCCGGCTTTTTGGCGGGCACCTCTGACTTTTGTTTTGGCCTGACCAGGGTATAGAGAAGATAAAATCCCCCGAGAATAATCAAAACCCCGATAAAGATCATCAAATGTTCAACCACAATGTCAGGAACAATGATCGCAAATGCACCGCCCGCCACAAACATCATACCCACAAGGAGGAAGATCCAGTTGCGTCTGAACACCAGTGTCATCATCCTGCCGGCGACCAGCGCCTGTACACCAAACAGCACCACCAGGGTACCATGTATGGCACTCAGTGCATACGGCAGTAAGCCCAGGTTAATCGGAACCAGCAGACAGCCGAGAACCAGCATGTAGAAACCATACTGCATCCCCATAACGGTGTCAAGGGAGATGCCCGGAGTATGTGCAGACATGTCGGATTCGGGGTCAGTCCGATACACGTTCTGGAGAGTAAAGGCAAGGCAGAACAGGGCGATGCCTAAGAGAAGAGCGCAAACCGCCAGAAGATTCGTTGAATAGATACCGGGCAGGTAAATGTCTACTGCAATCAGACCGGCAATCAGGATCTCCAGTATGCAGACAGCTGCACAATTGAGAGTAAGTTGTCCGATGAGCCTGTTTGCGTGTGTTTTTCCGAGCCAGTACCTCTCCTGTGCAAAAAAAAACTGCACAATGAGCAGGATACTGCCAACGCCGAAGATGACCATCACGAGTAACTTTGGAATGTTACCAAGAATTCCCGGAACAAAACAGGTGCAAAACCCAATCACCGTGATGATGATCCCCAGAATGAGTACCGACCACGATCTTTTCACAAATCCAATCGGAATTTTTCCAGTAGTTTGCAGTTGCAGTCCAAACATAACCAGAAGAAGACCATACACACCTTCCACATAGTAAGTCAATGCTCCTGCAGCAACTGTCAACAGCACGGCACCGATGATGACCATTATCAGGCCAAAGGCCAGGAGAAGAATAACTTCCAGGGAAAGATTCGTCTCTTCGGATAATTTCATTTTCATTGCTGGGTTGCAGGGATTTATCTGTCTTTCATAATTATCCTGCACGTTTTTGAAATATTTTTCAGGCAATGATCAGTAAATGCCGGATCTTTTCATCAATCCGCGTATCACGTGAAAAAACAGGGTGAAATGGTAAAACCTTTCAGTCACCTTTGATAAAAAGGTCGGGCCTCTTCATACCAAATCAGATACAAGAAATGAGATAAAAACCACCCATGCGGTTACACTGGTATATAATCCGCGTAAAAGAGACGCTTCCTGACCCCCTATGCCGCATCACGATGCATCATGGACATGTCCGTATAGACATGGAGGAACCGCTGGCCGGAATAAACCGCATCTGTCGCGGTCTTCCCGGATTTTCCTGCCTGAACAATGACTCCTGCATCATTCCAGGGTCCCCGCTCCGTGAGAACAACAGCTCCCTCTGTTTTCCCATAGGCCGTGAGACTTGAATACTGCAGAGTCAGGGATTTCCCCGTAATGCCGGCCCGGAAACCGTAGGCATCGATCTTACCAGTTATAAGGGAAATATCTCCACAGGGCACACATATCCCGTAACTTTCGCCGGTAATTGTCGTAAGACCTCCTAACTCCAGATTTCCCTTCTCAACAACAATACCGCAGCCTCCCGAATCCATCATCCGGGAATTGGCAATCCTGATCATGCCACTTGAAACCTTCATTGACCCTGACTGGAGCAGTACTCCACATTCACCCGCAGTTATCTCCAGTGCACCGCTGGAATAAATCAGATTGCCCTTCTCGGAAACAATTCCGCCAAACTGTCCGGTAATCTGGAGATAACCTCCATGAATCCCGATTTCCTTTGTTGTATAGATCCCCACTTTGCCGGTTACGGTCATCGTTACCACTTCGCCGGTGATCAGGTTGCCGTCTCTCACCGAAAGACCAATCTCCTCACCTGCAACTTTAAGACTTCCGTGTTCAATTTTCAGTGACTTCCCCACGAAAAATCCGACATTGCCTGACGTCAAAAGAGCACCACCCCCAATAACAACATATCCTGCCACACTTAACCCATTTTTTCGACCTGATGCAGAGATTAAACCCCCGTTTAAGGTCATCTTTTTACCGGAGATCCGCATACCGTCTTCAGCATCCCCAGATACAAAAATATTCCCTCCCGACTGAGAATAAGTGCCGTTCACCACGATTCCGTTGATCTTGCCAATCCCCATAATCCGGCCACCAGAGATTTCTGCATTCCCTGCAATCTGCATTGCCGTATCCCCGGTAAGCACAAGATCTCCCCCGGCATGGTTCAGATTACCGCCAACGGATATCCCCATCTCCCCGGAGGCGATAGTATTTCCGCTTTGAATCTGCAGGTTTCCTCCAACTTCAATAGCAATTTTTCCGGAGAATTCGTTTTTACCAGAAATCTCCATATCTCTGGAAACAAAAAACCCGTATTCCTCTCCGGAGAAATTTGACACCCCTGCGAGAATACTGCATGAACCGTTTACCCACACACAGGAGGCTCCGTGCAGGTCCATTACTACACGATTGAAAGAGAGATTGCCGTCCTCCACGCAGAGAGATACATCTTTACAGACGGAGTTAAAAACACAATCTGATACTGCAACAGAGCCGTGATGAATTAAAATTCCACATCCATCGGAACTCTCGATCTGATGGGCACCTCCGGAGATATTCATGTCTCCCGCAAGGTCAACTCCTGTAGTTTTTCCAAAGATCTTCAGGTTACCGATGGTTGTGTTAAATCCACCCGACACCGATTTGATCGCTGTTGTTTCAGAACTGACGTCGAGTATGCTGCCGTTTGTGACACCGATTGTTCCTGCCGCTAAAATTCCGCACTCCTTTGTCCGGATGATGAGGACTGTCGCTGCAATTTCCAATGTGCCTGACTCAACAAAAATTCCCAGGGCATCTCCCTGGATGGACAAAATTGCCGAACCTAAAAATTTCAGATTTCCGTCACGTATGTAAATTCCCGGCCCATGGGTGCTGAAAATCTGGTTGTCTAACTGGTCCACCCGGATGGTGATGTCTCCGGATGCTTCAATTGACGAGCCATGATAGTTGGAGAGGATAAGGGTGTGTGTCTCTGCCACCCAGTTCCACCCCTTGCCATGACAGTCGTCTTCACTGGAGTAGGATTTCCCGCCGATGATTAACTCCTCGTTGTTCTCCAGCGCTCCTGAACTGTATTGATAGTTTTTTGCGGCATCAAGATCGGTATGCGGTTCGTCGTCATGTTGTTTTGCACAAAAGAGTTCGTAATCCAGTCCCTGCTTTAGTGTTGGGCCTGCAATAGCCAGAAGACTGGTACAGTAAGTAATTACGCTGTCGAAATCACCACACCGCCGCATAGTATCAAGGACCGGAACCCATTTGTCCGAGGGGATGTCTGCAAATGTTTTGTTGCCTGCAAAAATCAGGGAGAGGGCTTTTCTACGGCAGGAGACGGCTATCTCCCGGTGGTGTAAGCTGTCGGCGGACCATGCGGCCGAGAGATAATACTCTATGGCTTTTTCCGGATTGTCCTCCTCCAGCTGGATACGTGCAGCACGTATGTACCGTGAAGGAGACGGGGGGATATCCGGATTCTGGAGATCGCAGTAATCGGGAGACTGCAGAAAGTCCTTGGTGATTCCTGTTTTCTCCGCGATGTCCTCTGCAATGTATCCGCAATGTGGACATACTTCAAGTTGGTTTTTAAGAATTTCCGCTGTCAGTTCCCTTGGACGGCCGTCAAGTTCAACTATTCCCGATGTCCCTGCCGTAACGGGAGGCATGGAGGGCGCCTTGTAGATCTGTTTCGATGATTTATGGCAGACAAAACAGGTTTTGGAAACGGTCTTCATCTGCGGCATGACAACATCACTTTGGTGATTACTCAGTATGATCCAAGCAACTATATCCAATTAACACTTGGATACGATCATCAAAAAGATCTTGGTCACAATAGTCACACCGAAAATTGCAACTCTTGGAGGAAAAGCAGGAATTTCGGGGCGCCAATTTCAGGACATTACAGTAATCGTCGTTTTTCAAAGGGCCGGGACTGTGTCCCCTTTGAATATAACCATTCCCATTCACGAACACCCTTTCATGGGTAATTCTTCGATGTTTGAATCCATGGCGATGACGCTTGAAGAATTTGCAGAAGCATACCATTCCTATTCCGGAAAACAAACATCATCTCCTGCGTTCCAAATCGGGACAATCCGGAGCGGATTCCAACACCGTATCAGGAATCCCCATAGCAGCATCCTATTCTGTGGATGGAATCCCCATCTAGTATTTCCGTATCGGCACGGGAGAGCGGGCTTGCGTTCGTATCCACCGTTCCCAAACTTTGATGCGTGGCAGAATGCTCGAATAACCACTTCCACCCCAAATGTTTTATGACCGGATGTGAACTGTTGTGCTTATTTGTTCAGCGTTTTTATTTCGTTTGTGATACATCCCTGCTATTCCTGCAAATCCTTTTTAAGATAAATCATATCAACAAGTTGTATGTCGCCCTCGAAAATAGGGTGGTCGTAGTTGTCTGTAAAAAAATTCTTTACCCGATGTGACTTTTCAAATCCACAACTTTCATAAAACGACAAGATTGTCGGCGTTTCGCCTGTCCCGACAAGCATTGTTTTGTAGTCGTTTTTGTAGAAATCAAAAATGAAATGTATCAATGCTCTGCCGTACCCTTTGCCTTGATATTTCTCGTATGTCGCTATGTTTTTCAACTCGCAGGTTTCGCTATGTATCGGCACCACAACGCAAACACTTTTCAAATCATTGTCATACAAAGCAAACAAGTCTCCACTCGGCAAATACGTGTCAATCATATTTTCCTGCTCGTCTGCCATCAACAATAAGTCAAGGAACTGTTTCTTATTCTCGATAATTTTTTTTATTTTCACCATATCTCTGTTGTTTCCTAATTTGTCAGGTTTTTTTCCGTCGTATCGCCCCGCATTACCGCTAACTCGTGTATATCGTGAAAAGTGTCCACTTATTTTGTTTTTTTATGATAATCTACTCCAGGACTTTTCCCTTCCTAATTTGCCTTCCCTGATTTTTTCCGGGGAATGTACAGGATCTCATTTTTAGCTTTTCATGGTTCTTTAAGGTAGGGAAAAATTCCATGCTTCGATACACTCAACAATCAAATACATACCTGCATACCATTCTCGTTTCCACGCATCCTATTGTACCTGTTGGGCTGATGCGACGAGTCGTTCTATCATGCATCAGGCAGGATCAAAGCAGGATCGCGATTGTGCACCCGTTCATCGTCAACCAGGAAAATAACGAAAATCCGCGTCTTTTAAACGAATTTTAAGCGACCAAATGGTATAGGAGAAGGTGGCATTGGGCGAAGCGGCAACATTGCCTTCACGTTGATTCTCTGGAGCTGTTTTTGTCATTTTTTTCGAATCTGATAATGGGGACCATGTGTAATGCGAAAGAAGCATTAAATACCGGGTTAAGAGAAGGGAGACAATTGGTGCATGATCTATGGAGGGAAAGTCAGGGTTCTATGCCGGATCGAACAAGGGGTGTTTTGGAGAGACCCGGTACTGAGTCTATCCGGAGATAACGGTCCGGGTTGCCACTTCCCGTGCAGAATCGTCACCCATGGAATCCAGATTTGGATGATAATCTACTCACCTGAACCTGGTATGATGCGGGATTTCAATTCCTGAAATTCTTCCTCGGTAATCAACCCTTTCTCCTTCAGATCTCCCGCCCGTTCCAATTGAGCCAGTATCTGCTCAGCCACCTCGCCATGACCCGCCTCATTGTTTCTCTGGCGCTCCTCAATGAATCCCGAGGCAAGGATTGCAGACGGCAGGGCAAGGAGGAGGACGCCTGCCAGGGTGATCAGTGATCCGAGAGTCTGTCCGAGGGGAGTGACCGGGTAGATATCGCCATATCCGACCGTGGTCACGGTCATCATCGCCCACCAGATTGCGGCCGGAATGCTCGAAAATTTATGCGGCTGTGCGGGGTTTTCCACGAGGTACATGACGGTGGCTGAAAAGAGGATGACAAAGACCAGGAAAAAGACCATTATGGTGAATATTTCCTGTTTCTTCAACACCACGCGCTTCAGGAGAGCTAGTGACTTCGATTTTCGGGCATACCTGCCCAGCTTGAAGATCGAGATGAGACGGAACCCCCGGAGGAGGGCAAAGTCTGAGGCGAAGAAGATGGGGAATAACAGGGGTATGATCGAGAGCAGGTCGATGATCAGGTAAAAACTCGTGGCGTACCGGAACCGAACCGCCAGCCTCTCCTGCCATGTCCCGGCATCGGTGCAGGACCAGATACGGAGAAGATACTCGATGGCGAAGACGACTAGGCATGAGGTGATGACTGCGTTGAGGAGAGTGGCGCATGATTCCTCTACCGAAGGGATGGTAAAGATCACCACCGCGACGGTGTTGAGGATGACCACCATCGCGATGGTCACCTGGACGAGCAGGGATGCCCGGTCTCCTTCCGGAGGATCCTCTAGGATCTCGAATACCCGGGACTTGGTTCTCCTGTATCCAGAAATCCCGTCTGTCATCCCTATTCCTCATAAATATTTTTAAAACGCGGTCACCGGCTCCCCCCCGGTGCTGTATACATCCCTCCTTTCCCTGACCAGGATCATCAGTACGACTCCTATGACTTCAAGGACCATGAGAAAGAGGAATGCCATGTGAAATGCATATGCCAGATCTGCGGCGGGAAGCGCATGGACAGAAGTGTTCGCCAGTTTGGGTCCGATAGCCACCGTGGCGACCAGCATGACCATTGCAACTCCCAGCGAAGAGCCAAGATTGGTCATCATCTTGATCAGGCCCGACGTTGTTCCCCTCTCTTTTGGCGGAGACTCTCCCATGACGGCACTGTTCAAGGGGGCATAGGCGATACCGCTGCC
>LKUF01000134.1 GCA_001412335.1 Methanolinea sp. SDB | reverse complement strand
TCGAACATGCCGCGGTTCCAGGCGGCACCGCTCCGCGAGATGCACATGCCGGTGGCGTTGATCCGACCGTCCATGAGAAGCATCCTGGGTGCGACCGTTCCGATATTGTCATCAGTCCTGATCGCCGTAACCATCTCTTCGAGAAAGTCGGGCTCGAGGCGGGTGTCGTTGTTGAGGCTGAGAACGTATTCCCCCTTCGCAGCGCGTATACCCGTATTCGTCCCGCCCGCGAACCCAAGGTTCTCGGAATTCTCGATGATCCGTACCCATGGATAACGCTCTTTTATGAACGCAACGCTCCCGTCCCGGGAGGCGTTGTCGACAAGGATCGTCTCGTAGTCCGAGTAGGTTTGTGATGCAATGGAAGAGAGGCATTCCTCAAGGAAATGCTTCCCATTGTAGGTGGTAATGACAATACTGATCAATGTGCCTTTCACCCTGGTTTCGAAACCGGTAGACCCGATATCATCCATCCTTTACTATACGTGGGTCCCACCAGAACAAAATATTCTTCATTCAGGGATACTGGCGGAACCCTGGGATTGTGATGCACGGTGCAGACTCTCATGTCAATTCGGGGATTATTGGTCCACTGGTGGAACCGCTAGGTTATGATGCCCGGGTCAGATATTCATTTGAAGAACAGTGGAACACTGGCAGGACTCTTGCGTTTTTGGCGCCTGGGACAGAAGCTCGAATTCATTCAGGGATTATTGGAATGCGACAGAACCATAGGTATTATGATGCACGGGACAGTGTTACTGACGGGGAAAAATACTCCACTTTCGGCAGGATAAAATCGCCACCCGATAAGCCTTCATGCAACTGCGTGAGGGTAATGGCAATGCAGAAGATGGAAGAATTTCCCGTGATTCGAGACCTGCACAATCAATGACTGAACATAAAGCAAATTACCGGAAAACCGGAAACGACCCGAAAAGAGTAAGGAAATACGTATCAGCCAGGAACGTGCCGAGGGCACAACTCCGCATATTGGGTGCCATAGTTATCCCAGGAATGGCTCAAAAACCGACAGTATATCCTAACCGAAGAAAAAAGATGCCATGGATACCTATCCCG
>LKUF01000133.1 GCA_001412335.1 Methanolinea sp. SDB | reverse complement strand
TTGTCCCGGCGAATCGAGAGGCCTGAATAGGAGATCCCTTTCACCTCGGTGCCTCCCGAGTGCTTCGCGGGATCGAACCGTTCGCCACACAGCTCGCCTTCGAGGTGGCCCCCGCGTATTGATAGATTCGCAGAAGCGACCACGAAATCCTCCACCTCCGATATGTACAGGAGTTCGGAGAGAAAGTCGTGAACCAGGGAGACCGTGTCGTCGGCGTCGACGGTTATATGATACCGGACCGGGCCCGCCTCGACAGTTCCGTATTTCACTTCCATGAGGGCGCAGGCAGTCTCTCCAAAGAGCGCTTCAAGTGAAGGGGCCACAACCCGTATCTTCACATCAGCGGTATGCTCAAGCTCTTTGTAGGTCATCCCGGCACTTACTCAATCGTCTTCGTCAAAGAAGATCGGAACCATTCCCATGTGGATCGAATGCAGGTAACGGGCCTGGTGAATGGAGACAAAGATCGTATATTCACCGGCCTTGATCTGCAGGTCGGTCGGTTTTGGTGGTTTCATCCGTACAGGGAGGAGAATCGGGCCTCCACAGGACGTGCAAATACGAAAATCGCAGCCCCTTTTTTGTATATAATCCAGTACCTCGGTCTGGATCAGCACCTCTTCAAGAGGAAGGCGGTTATTTGTATGAGCATACATGATGCTCACATCATACGCGGGCACCGATTAAAAAAATTATGATCAGTGTGATTTCAGCCCGCAACTGCTCCCCTCACCATCTCAACATACTGTTCCTTCAGCTGGTAGATACTGCAGGTCCCGTCTTTCTCCCTGATCACGTGAAGGATGCCAAGCCGGGATGCGATGATTCCCACCATTGCCGCAACCGAATGGTAACTGATGACAAACCGTTTGTTGAGCTCTTCAAAGATCTGGGCAATGGTCAATGATTTAAGACGAAGGAACAGCTTCAGCATGGCACGCCGTATTCCTGTACGGTCTCTGGAGATATATTTTTTCAGCCTTGCCTCCACTACCGATTTGATCTCTTGCGGAGATCTCATAAAGGGGGATTCGCTGCAGGCTTTATTTAATATTTTTGTTTTCTCCCGGTCCCCTGTTAGTCCTAAATACCGATTCAGACCAATTTCTTTCCATGAATTGACATTTATGAGGCCATCTAGCGATATTTGCAGGTCTATTGTGGTATCCGAAGGATTTTACCTGTACTCTGCCAACATGTAGGAATATGGGATTTACCGGCTATGATGTGAATAAATATTCACCTAAACAGATGATAGCCATCCCGATGATCCTCCTGCTCCTGGCACTGGCAGTGCTTGGGTATACCATGGCCACGACAGGTATGCCTGTAAAACCGGGTATGGACTTCTCGGGAGGCACGGCTGTCACTCTTTTCACCGCCGATTCGGCCCAGGAGATCGGGGATGTCTTCTCTGAATTTCCCCTCCTCTCGATCGGGGAAGGGCTTTCCAACGGCAAATATCTCAAATTCGGCTCGATGGACGACGAAAGCCTCCAGTCACTGGCAACCCTGATCGGGGAAAAATATCCTGAAGCGAAAATAGACCAGATCGGGGCGACCTTTGGCGAGACGCTGCAACAGCAGGCATTTATCGCTGTTCTCTTCTCGTTTATCGGAATGACGATCGTGGTCTTCCTCGCCTTCAGGACGATTATCCCTGCAGGTGCGGTGGTGCTCTCGGCATTTGCCGACATCGCAATGACCGGGGCAGTGATGAACATTATCGGGATTGACCTCTCACTTCCCACCACCGCAGCACTCCTGATGCTGATCGGTTACTCGGTTGACAGCGATATACTGCTGACTATGCGGGTTCTGAAGAGGAAAGGAAAACTCGAGGAGAAACTTGCCGGTGCATTTCGCACAGGTATAATCATGACCACGACAACGCTCGCCGCGATCATTGCCATGTGGGTTGTAGCATTTGTCGGCCAGATTACCGTCATCTGGGAGATCGCCACCGTTTTGATCATCGGTCTTGTGATTGACATGATGAATACCTGGCTGACCAATGCAGGGATAATCAAGTGGTACGTCACTTCGAGGGGTGGACGATGAAGAGCGAAAAACTGGTCTCAATCGTGAAGCACTGGCAGGTGGCGCTCGTGATCATCCTGGTGCTGGGATCGCTCGTTGCGATCTATCCGCGGTTCGAGGACGGGAAATTCACCACCAACCTCCAGTACGGCCTGGATCTACAGGACGGGACATGGCTCCAGATGGAATTCAAGGCAGAAGTTGTCGGTTTCGAGACTGACAGGCCCTACGGGGATTTCATTGGTGACATACAAGAGAAACTGGACGCCGATATCTATCTCATAGACGATGACCGGCTTGAGATCCGGAAATATTATCCGAGAGAGATCCTTGAGACGACGTTTACTGAAGCGGGCGGCAGACTGACGTCCTATGACCCAGGGGTATCAAAAGCCACCGCCGAAGAGGTCAAGCAGATCCTTGAAAACAAGATCAACACGCTGGGGACCAAGGATGCAAAAGTCAACCCACTTACCGGACTCTCAGGTGTGACCCAGTATATCAGGGTCGAGCTTGCCGGTGTCGGACTGGCCCAGGCCAAGGAGATTGTGGGTAAACAGGGCAAGTTCGAGATCAGGATCCATACCGTGGGCAACCAGACTGAGCATGTCCTGTACGGCGAGTCTATAACAAGCGTCGGCGTCCCGAGCCGGCAACCCGGCAGTGAGACCTGGGGGGTTTCATTTACCTTAAACGAGGACGGCGCAGCGAAGTTACGGGAGGCTGCCATCCAGTACGGGGCTGTCAGTAACCCCGCAGGCCATAACCTCGATATGATCCTCGACGGGGAAACGGTGTACAGTGCTGCCATGTCCGATGATCTTGCGGCGAGCATCGCCGTGGAACCGGTTCGCCAGCTCTATGCTTCCACAGGAACCGGGGATGCAGGCCTGACAGACGCCAAGAACCTTGAGATCCACCTGAGAGCAGGAGCACTTCCTGTCGATGTAGCAGTTGCCGGGACGGGGTATGTGCCGGCGGCGCTTTCAGACTACTTCAAGATGCTGTGCCTTGTCGCATTCGTCCTTGCCACCATAGCCGTGGGAATAACCGTCTTTTACCGGTACAGGGAGGCGTCCATCGTCCTGCCGATGATTGGGATCAACCTCTCCGAGATTGTCATCCTTCTCGGTATCGCCACATTCATTCAGCAGCTTGACCTGGCCGCGATTGCCGGACTTATCGCGGTTCTTGGAACCGGGATCGATCAGCTCGTGGTCATCACGGACGAGGTATTGCATGAAGGAAAGATACCCTCCCAGAGCCTGTACACAAAAAGACTGAAAAGGGCGCTATCGATCATAGCCGTATCCGCAGCAACGATCATCTTTGCTATGCTGCCACTGGCGCTCATGGATCTATCCACGCTCCGGGGCTTTGCCATCATCACCATACTTGGTGTGCTGATTGGCGTGACAATCACCCGGCCTGCATATGGGAAGATAATCATGGAAATGCTCTCCAAATAAAGGAATATAAAAACCTTTAGTAGCAAGTGGACTGATAGAACCGTTACATTTTTTTACCCTGAATACAACAGTAGGGTATGACCCGGATAGCTGAATTCCTTGCACAATATGACAAAATAAACACGCAACGGTCATATAAAACAGCACTCCGCCTCTTTTTCGATGTTGTGTATGATTCCCCCAGGGTAAACGATGATGCACACTATGAGAACCTGGCAGCGCGACACCTGACAGAACTGCAGGACGGGACCAGGACACTGGCAGCGGATATGATCGCGTATGCCAACGCCCTGGCTGACAAACCACCTCTCACGGCAAGAAGCCGGATCGCAGCGGTGAAAGAATACTTTGTTGAGAACGGGTATGATCTCACTCCTCGTGATGTGAAGAATATCCGGCGACGCGTACCGAGAGGATACTCTCTGACCGAAGAGAACGAGATGAGCGGGGAGACACTTAAAGTCATACTTCAGCACTGTGATCTCCGAGGGCGGGCGATATTCCTCATGTTGGTTAGTAGTGGGATGCGTGTCGGAGAGGTGCTCGCCATCACCCTGGCAGATATCAACCTCGATAAGAAGCCGGCACAGATCCGCATCAGGGCAGCATACACGAAGACCAGGGAGGCCCGGACCGCCTTCATGAGCGAAGAAGCTGCAGAGGCGGTCAAGGCATGGCTCACGGTCCGGACAGCACACATGACCGCTGCAGGGAACCGAAATAAAGGACTTGTGGCACATGGCCTGTCTACCGAGAAGAAGAAGGACGATGACCGGGTATTCCCATACGAATATGGGACAATCAATAAAATATGGGAAACGGCGGTGAAAAAAGCCGGATTTTACTCGAAAGACGAGGTTACAGATCGCAACCAGACACACATACACCAATTGCGAAAATTTTTCCGGACCATGACCGCCACGAAGATCCCGGTTGATGTTGCAGAATCTTTGATGGGTCATTCACGATATCTCTCCAGATCGTACCGGCGACATACACGTGATCAGATTGCTGAATATTATTTGAAAGCTGAACCGGTGCTAACGATCTTCACCACGGACGACCAGGAAGCACGTGGACGGCTCACAACAATCGAGAAGGAAAACGCATCATTGAAAGAAGAGATAGAAGCACTCTCCAAAAAAATGGCGATGACCGAATCTATGTTGTTTCACTGGCAGGTGGCACTGCCGGCGATGCTTGCCAAATTCTCGGAGGACGATCCCGAGCGATTGGCGAAAGTGCTGCAGGACATCGCGCCGAAAGTTTGAAGTATTTGTGTCGTAAGTATCCATCGAGGGTTTGTTGCCTTTTCCCTCAATGGTTTGCTTCATTGCCTCAAATAGGCCAATACCGGACACCCTTTTTTTAATTTTTCAAACCCACCATAAATTATTTATATTTCACAAATACCAAAGAGTTGTAACCTTGCCCATGAAGCAAGGAAGCAAACCACCACCAAAACGTGCCATATAAAACGAATATATTAGAAATCCAAGAATCAAACCAAAAAATTAAAATGGCGATA
>LKUF01000132.1 GCA_001412335.1 Methanolinea sp. SDB | reverse complement strand
TCCTGTACCGTTGAACGTGTCATGTACAGCTCCCTGGATTATTTCACTCCGGGAGATCACTACACGACGAATTTTGCAGACTCCATCCTGGTCTCCGTGACGAATGACACGGCCGGTAAATTGCGCCTGGTGCGGACCGGCACCGAGATCGAGGGATATTCTTTTGATGAGAACTCCGGTGACTGGGTACTCCTGCAGAGCGTGCCGGACAGCGCCATCTCCACCCACGACGTCACCTTCAGGATCAGGGCGTGGGGGCATGACTATTCGTTTGGAGACGAGCTGGTACAGGTCGCATTTGACAACTTTGTGATCAACACGGGGGAGGTGGTTTACCCGGCGCCGGTGGCCGACTTCTCCGCCGATGTGACCACCGGGGATGCCCCGCTTGACGTGGTCTTCACCGACGACTCGACCGGCGTTGTGACGACACGGTCCTGGGACTTCGGGGACGGGTCGACTGAGTGGGCGAACGCCACCAGCACAGTTACGCACACCTACGCCTTCCCCGGCACCTACACGGTCTCGCTGACGGCCGCGAACGCCGACGGGCAGGACACGAGGACGAGGACGGACTACATCGAAGTCAGCCCGACGGGATCACCGCCGTATGCACTCTTCTCCGTTTCGCCACGGATCGGGGCAGCTCCCCTGGAGGTCGGGTTTGCCGACCAGTCGCAGGGATCGCCGACGGGCTGGCAGTGGGACTTCGGGGACGGGAGCACGTCGACCGTCCAGGACCCGACCCATGTCTACACGGCGGCAGGGACCTACCCGGCAAAACTGACGGTCTGGAACAGCGGGGGGAACAGCACGTACACATCGTCCATCCTGGTGAGGAGTGGTCCCATCACACCGACGCCGACCAGCACCTCCCCGGTACCCGGGTACCGGCCGATCGCACTCTTCTCGGCGAGCCCTGCTACCGGAACCGCACCATTGACGGTCCAGTTCTCGGACCGTTCGAAGTACGATCCCGACACCTGGCTCTGGGAATTCGGGGACGGAGACACGTCGACCAGGCAGAACCCGGCCCATACCTATGACGTGGCCGGGAGGTATACGCCGAGACTGACGGTCTCGAACAGCAGGGGGAGCAGTTCGTACTCGTCGTTCGTGTGGGTGACGGGGAGCCCGGTGACCCCGACGACGGTTCCGACCACTATTCCGACTACCATTCCGACGACCGTTCCCACCACTGTTCCAACCACAATCCCGACCACTATACCGACTACTATCCCAACCACCGTTCCGACCACAATACCGACCACGGTTCCGACGACTATTCCCACCACTGTTCCAACCACCATTCCGACGACGACTGTTCCCCAGCTTCCGCACGTCTTCTTCGGGAACGTGACGGTTGGAGGGATCCCTGCACCGTCCGGGAGCGCCATCACCGCTGTCGTCAGTGATGGAGGCGGGTTCCTGATCACGGAGACGGAAGGAACCTACGGGAGCCCGGAATCCCTCGGGAATAAACTGATTGTACAGGGATCTGTCCCTGAATCCGCACCCATCGTGTTCTATGTCAACGGAGAGAGGGCAGATTGCCGCGAAGCCGGGCCAGGCGGCGCATGGCAGGCGACCTGGCCATTTGAGTCGGGAGAGACGACCGAGCTCGATCTGAGGGTGCCGGTGCCCACCACCATCCCGACGAC
>LKUF01000131.1 GCA_001412335.1 Methanolinea sp. SDB | reverse complement strand
CAGATTCACTCACACGAAAAAATCGGCAGAGTCGGCCCCAGGACCGGCTTTGATCTTCCCGGGAGGTTGCATTTTTATTGTAGCATAACCCACTTTTTCACAGGTCGGGGGATGATCAAGATCAGGCATCCTGCTGTACGCAGGACAAAGCGGTGTATCTTTCTTGGCCTGTTGGCCCTCATACTGGTCTCCTTTCTTCTGGGAGTTCCCGGCTCCGCCCAGGTACCTGAGAAGGAGACTGTCCTTGTCATACTCTCCTATCATCCCGGAATGGTGCTCTCCGACGAGGAACTGAGAGGAATGAGGGATAGTCTTGTCCCTCTCGGGGACGGGGCTGATATCAGGGTTGAATACATGGATACCAAGAGGATCTCTGATTCGGGACACCTCGGAAACCTCTATCGGGTCTATGCCCACAAATACCGGGATATCCGGGTGGATGCCATCATCACCGGGGACAACAGCGCATTTGACTTTATCAGGGAATACCGGGATGATCTCTTTCCGGGAGTTCCGGTTGTTTTCTGTGGTATCAATTATTTCTCCACTGACATGATCCAGGGGATGGAGAACATCACCGGTGTCGTCCAGGACAACGATGTCAGAAGTACCCTGCGGGTTGCACTCGAACATTTCCCGGGAACACAAAACATCTACGTGGTTCACGACAACACGGATACAGGAGTGGCAATCCATAGCCAGGTAACTCAATTTGTCCCTGAATTTGAAAACGGAATAAAATTTACCTTTCTATCTAACCTTACTATCGCCGAGCTGCTCGAGAGGGCAGCAGACCTTCCAAAAGACAGTATAATCCTTCTCGAGCCCTTCAACCGTGATTCGGAAGGTATGGTAGTCACTCACGAGGAGATAGGCGACCTTCTCGACGCCCGGACAGATGTTCCCATGTATGGGAATAGCGAGATGAACCTTGGCCACGGCATCATTGGGGGGAAGATCACGACAGGGTACTCACAGGGGAGACTTGCAGGCGGGATGGCACTTCGAATCCTCCAGGGCGAACCGGCTTCATCGATTCCTGTCGTCACCAACAGCCCCAATGTGTACATGTTTGATCATCTAAAGCTCCGGGAATTTGGCATAGACCAGGCCACGCTTCCGGAAGGCTCGATTATCATCAATGCTCCTCCAGAGGAGAAGGTCCCGGCATGGATACTCTATCTCGTTTTAGTGATACTCGGCTGCATGGGAATTTTGGTCATTCTTCTCGCTTTCCACCTTCGTGTGCGGAAACGGATCGAATCCGAATTGCGGGAGAGTATTGCCGAAAAGAAAGCGGCAGAGGACGAACTGGTCCGGAAGAACGAGGAGTTGAACGCTGCGTACCAGCAACTCAAAGCCCAGGAAGAAGAGCTCCGGGAGAATTACCGCGAACTGAAGAAGAGAGAGTCAGAGCTTCGCGAGAGTGAATCACGGTATCGCCACGTCATCGAGGACCAGACCGAGTTCATCTGCCGTTTTCAAAGGGATGGAACCATCCTCCTGGCAAACAATGCGTTCTGCCGGTATTACGGGAAATCCTGCAGTGAGATAATCGGCCACAGGATTTTGCTGGATATTCCTGATGCTGATCGAAGGTTGCTTCGGGACCATTTCGCATCGATCACCCCTGAAAACCCGGTAAAAAGCATCGAGCACAGGATCCTCTTGCCCGACGGCGAGGTGAGGTGGCAGCAGTGGACTGACAGGGGGATATTCGGCCCAGGTGGAGAGATCATTGAATACCAGTCAGTCGGCAGGGACAACACGGAACGGAAGAAAGCCAGGGAGGCGTTTGCACTGGCCCGGAAGAAACTGAGCGTCCTGAACAGCGTGACTTTCACCGACATAAAAAACACCGTATTCAGCCTCTCTGCATACCTGGCTTATGCAACCGACATGGAAAGCGATCCCGGGATCGCACGGATACTCAAGAAACAGGAAGCAATGCTTGCACAGATCGAACATTCGCTGAACCTGGCGCAGGCTTACCAGGAGATGGGAATCAGGCCCCCCCGGTGGCAGGACGTGAACCAGGCATTCCTGTTTGCCCTGTCACACCTGGACCTCGATTTGATCTCGAAGATTTCACGCGATGTGAGACTTGACGGCCTCGAGATCTACGCAGACCAGCTCCCCGAGAAGGTGATGTCCAACCTCACCGACAACGTCTTCAGGCACGGGGGTTCGGTCAGCCGGATCTCCCTCTATTACCAGGAAGTTCCCGATGGAATCGTCCTTGTATTCGAGGACGACGGGAGAGGTATTGCCTCTGAAGACAAGGAGAAGATATTCCAGAAGGAATACGGCGGAGGTAGCAGGGTGCTCGGCCTCAACCTGGTCAGGGAGATCCTCGGAATCACGGGCATCACGATAAAAGAGACCGGTGATCAGGGCAGAGGCGCCCGGTTCGAGATGCATGTGCCGAAAGGCGCCTATCGGTTTCGGAAATAGGTTAGTGTGACCATTTCCGGCCCAATTCCCTGTGAATTTTCATCCAGGAGACATGGTGGTTCGTCCCGGTATCCAGGATCCACATTTCCCTGGCACATTTCATGGCGAATGCGACCCGGCATCCCGGGAGAAAGCCACAGATGCCGGCCTGTGGCCGGCCAGTGCACTCATGGCCCCTGCCATGCTCGCTCTGGCAGTGGTACTCCGGCAAAGTGGGTATTAACCGGAAAATGCCATTATCTCCAATTTTTCAGGAACCCCCGGTTCCCTAGAAGAAGACCTTCTCCCATGACGCCCATTTCCGAAATGCGATCCGGACCAGCAGGTATGTGGGGAGTGCGAGAAGCACGGCAGAACAGGCATACAGGGAATCGAGGAAGGAAAGCCAGATGAAGACAAGGAGAACGGGCCCGATCATCAGGAGCGAGGAGAGGAGGACCCGTGCATTGTATACCATGACGGCCGGCCACAGGCCTGTGAGATAGATCATCACCGAGCAGGCATAAAACGAGACCGAGACCGCAAGTATGACCGCAGGGAACGCCTCCATTGCGTACCCTGATAGTATTGCTGTCCCGGCCATGGTCAGCACCGGGATGACCTGGAGAACGGAAAAACTGGTGAACTTGCTCTTTATCAGATCGGGTGTCCCGAGCGGGAGAAAGGTGTAGGTTCCGACAGAGTCGAACTCGGTGAGCCAGGTGTACATCGTCGCCGCGATGACTCCTGCAACCGCAGCAAAGGAAAAGAGTATCTGGACATCGGGAAGCACCGCAGAGAGGACGGAGAGACTCACCCAGATGACTGCCAGCGGGAGGAGAAACGAGAAGAGGACCTGTCCGACAAATGCCCCGCTCCTCCAGAGGTCAAGGATATCCTTTGCAACGAGGGGGGCGGCAGGAAGCCACCCCAGCCACCCCGCAATTTCCCCGTACCGGTTCGGATAGTGCCTCTCCTTTCCCGAGAGCGAGAGTGTCATTCCTGATATGGAGACCGAGAACAGAATGGCGATTGCCAGAACAGAGTAGAGAAATACGAGGGGGGAGAAGTCGCGGTACAGCGCGTAGGGCGGAAAGAGGTAGACCATGCCGGCAATTTGCAGCCAAACGATAACCGCGGCGATGAGGATGACACCTGATAAGACGAGAGCAAGGAGTGCCGGGCTTTTCGCATAGAGCATCGAGAGGAGAAAGACGATCGAGAGGCCGAACAGGAACGAAAGGGTCAGTGTAACCGTGATCAACCCGACAAACGAGAGCGAGAGGCCGGAAAGAGGGATTCCGAAGGTAACACCGGCAATGAACGGGAGAACCCAGAGCAGGAAGTAATATACCGTGTCCTTAATCACAAACGTGGTAAATATGCGTCGGTCCGATATGGGCAGGCTCCGGGAAGAATAGGCGAGAAGGCTTGCCTGGCCGAACCGACGGTTCATCACTTCCTGGCCAAGGAGCCCGAAACCACCCACCATGACCCCGAGCAGGAGGAACTGGAGATGGACAACCAGGGAGAGTGTGCCTCCCGGAATAACCGCCTCCAGGTAGGGGATCATGGCAGATCCCATGAACGTGATGGCGGAAACGAGGACGGGAAAGAGGGCGAAGCCAAGGCTCCCGAAGATGGTGGAATGCATCCGCCATTCCTCCCTGAACATGGCAACGAATAGTTCAGGCATAGGAATCTTTCCTTACCGCATTGAGGAAGAACTCCGAGAGCTTCTCTTTCCGGGCAAGGATTTCAGCCAGCGGTCCGGAATGGACGATCTGCCCCCTGTGGAGTATTGCCACATCGGAGCAGATCTCCTCTGCCACCTCCAGGATGTGGGTCGATAGAAAGATTGTTCCGCCGTCACAGACGTACTCACGCAGGTATTCCTTTACCGTCTTCTGCATCACCGGATCGAAATTGATAAGCGGTTCGTCGATCAGCGCAAGGACGGGGCGGTGGAGAAAGGCCTGTGCAAACATCAGCTTTTGCCGTGTCCCCCGAGAGAGATCCTTGCACAGCACGTCCTTTTTGTCTGCGAAGTCAAGAAACTCGAACCACCACTGTGCCTTTTCCCCTGCACCCTCGATCTTTCGGATCTTTGCGACGAAATCCAGGTACTCCGATGCGGTGAGAAAACTTGGCGGGGTCTCCTGCTCAGGGATGATGCCCACCTTTACCCGGGCGAGCACGGGATCTTTGACGACATCCACCCCAAGAACCGTCGCCTTCCCCGACGATGGCCGGACCTGCCCGGTGAGCATCCGGATCATCGTGGTCTTGCCTGAACCGTTCGGGCCGAGCAGACCGAACAGCGAACCCGCCTCGACACTGAGTGATACATTGTCCACCGCTGCGAGATCGCCGTAGTACCGGGTGAGACCGTTTGCTTCGATAACCGTATTCATGAAGACTCCACGCCCGTATCCAAAACTGCACGGAACGGTTGGTTGATCTTTTCTGCCAGGTACTATTTCGTGTTTTCTCCCACTGGGAGTGGGAATGCCTGCTTTGGGTCAGACAAAGACCGTGTAGCCTTTCCGTGAAAGGATTGCCCGCACTTTCCGCTCCCACTCGTTCCTGTCGGTGATCTCGAGATCCTCGATCTGATCAGCCCACAGGTCATGCAATGCAGGGTCGTCCGCGGCAAAATGACCCGCTCCCAGGAGACGCCCTGCACGCCTTCCATCTGAATCCAGGATGAGCATGGTCCAGCACCCGCATTCCCTGCAGATGTCGGGTTTTGTTGCATGGACCGTGCACAAAGCAAGCCCGGTTACCGGGTCCCTCCGGAGAAACGGGCAGGAGAGTGGCTCGTCGGAAGCCACGGACGACTGCGTGAAGAGATGCGTCTTGTCGGGATCGATCGTGACAACGTATTCCTCCCCCGTATACTGGTTGTAAATCAGGAATACAAGGCCTTCCCTCTGCTCTTTGATATGGAAGACGTCCCCCATCTGGCTGCAGCATTCCCCGCATTGCTGGCAGAAAAATCCCATTTCCAAATATACGGGCACCTGCAAACTACATAACTGCACCGAAAAACCCATCCCGGGTCCGCCGACGGACAACAGTTTTATCCATCAAAGTCGAGCATATTTTCATGAGACGGCTGTACCGGTCCGGATCAAGCCGAGTACTTGCAGGGGTGTTTGGGGGGCTTGGCGAGTATTCTAACACAGACCCAAACCTTTACCGTGTAGTTTTCGTTCTGTTTCTCCTTTTCTCGCTCATTGTCTGGGCATTTCTCCCGATAGGGATCCTGGGATATATCTGTGCATGGTTCATCCTTCCCGAGGAACCCTGAAAAGCCAGAGGATATTGCCCGGGATGCCGAAGAAATGAAGGAGATCATCTCCAAAGAGCATTGACTGAATCACCAGGCCACAGACGCACCCGGGGAGCAGGAGCCGTCACTGGAGTTTCAGGGAAAGTCCTTCTGCATGTACCAGAGAGAGGCGCAGATTGCAGAGGGGTAGGAGGATAGCAAAAAAATCCACGGATGACCATTGGGTGATATGTCATCGCGGCTATGCTTCTCCGCTGCCGTACTTTTCCCCCTGCAATAACCCTGATACGATATTTGTTTCGCACGTGCAGCGAGGGAAAAAAGTTGAATCATCGGACTGATGACCAGCCGGTCTCCTACCAGGCAATCCTGTATCAGGGGGATGAACCGATGATACTGATCATCTGGACTCCGCCAGAGATGCAGGTGCATCAGGGGGATTGCCCAATTTCAGGTACAAACCCGTATGGGCGCACCCCTTCATAACAGTAAAATAATCTAGAAGCGCCGGAATTCTCTTCTTGGCCGGGGCGGGCGGGCTTCATCGATTCTCAATGTCCGGCCTTCAAAGACAGTCCCGCTCAATTCTTCCTTGGCTTTCTCTGCCTCCTCGGGACTGGACATCTCGACGAATCCGAACCCTTTCCTCTCGATAATCCGCACTTCTTTGACTTCGCCGTAATTCGAGAACAATTCCTTTATTTGTTCTTCTGTTACGGAATAGGTGAGATTCCCCACGTAGAGCGTACTTCCTTCCATAATTTTTCCTTTTGCACCTTCCCGTGAGCTGGGAATGATAAAGTAGTTTTGTATCGGAACCAATAATTCGCAGCCAGACGGGTGAAGCGACTTTTCTTGCATGGTGAATCTCCGATAATTCCTGCCAGTTCTTGACCAAAACCCGAACCAACAACAGGATACAATATATTCAGCAGGCAGATGTAACCAATCGTGCAGGTCAATTTTTAAGAAAACTGCGGAGCCATTTTCATATCGTGGCCAGTGGTGCAATAAAACCCCGTTTTATCGATATGTAGTCCTTTGACCGTACTCAATGGTGGTTCCCTGATGATCTGCCGGAAAATC
>LKUF01000130.1 GCA_001412335.1 Methanolinea sp. SDB | reverse complement strand
TGCGATGCTGTCATCGGCTCTCTCTTAAAACCACGTTCAATGCCACACCATCCCGTTTCTCCCGAATCGTGCGGGATCTGATAACAAGAGAAAAATTACAGGTATAGGTGGCTTCTGGTTATCTCCTGGCTAGATGCCCGGATAGGGGGCAGGCAAAAAAAGATAGGATCGTCTCAATACACGTACAGCCGCTTCGCCGTTGTGCTCTGACCTGTGGGATTCTGGACGGTCAGCCGGATCGTGTATCTTCCCTTCGCGTTGAATGTATGCTCAGGGTTCTGCAGGGTCGAGATCTCACCGTCGCCGAAGTCCCAGTTCCAGGAGGTCGGGTTACGGAGGGACTGGTCGGTGAACTGGACGAGCAGTGGTGCGACTCCGAAGGACCTGTCCATGGAGAAGAATGCCATCGGTGGCCTGTCTATTACCGGAGTGGGTATAATCGTTGGGGTCAGGGTCGGGGTGGGGACAATTCTCCCCTGTATCACCCAGACATAGGACGCGTACGAATCGCTCCCACCGCTGTTGGAGGCGGTCAGGGTAACCCTGAAACGCCCTGCAATGTTGTACGTGTGTTCTGGATTCTGTTCGGATGAGGTTTTCCCGTCACCGAAATCCCAAAGCCACATGACAGGCGTCCGTGCAGTGTGATCCGTGAACGTGACCGTCATTGGCACGGTTCCAAGCCGTGAAGATGTCGTGAAGCGGGCATCAGGGGGAAGGCCGGATGGGTCGGCCCGGATGTACTCAGCTCTCGTGACCGTTGCCTGCCCGGCGCTGTTGCCGGCGGTCAGTGATACGTCAAAGGTGCCGGGAACCTGGTACATATGGGAGACCGTAGACGTTCCGTTCTCCCATCCTGCTGTGCCGTCCCCAAAGTCCCACCACCGCGAGATGACCGTTCCGGTTGACGTGTCGGAGAAGACGACCTCCAGCGGAGCATCTCCCGATAGGGGGGTGCCCTCAAAGTCCGGAACCGGCACGGACTGCGTGACCTGAATATAATCGGTCCTGGTGGCCGTGTCGTTGCCGCCCTCGCCGGTGACCCGGAGGCTCACGGTGAAGTTGCCTGGAGTGTTGTAGATATGCTCTGGTTCGGTCTCGTTGGACGTCGCACCGTCCCCGAA
>LKUF01000129.1 GCA_001412335.1 Methanolinea sp. SDB | reverse complement strand
GGCGATGTCGTAGTCGTGGTTGTAGGGATCGTTGTGGTGGTCGTCGTCGGCGGTGTGGCAGGGATAAGCGTTGCCTGGACACGCGTATCCTTTCCATCTTCCACGATCACTTCAGTGGTCCAGTCCTGGTACCCTTCATACGTGAGCAAAAGAGTGTGCGTGCCCACCGGAATGTCGGAGTATTTTGCACCTCCACCCAGCCACGTCGTCCCATAGTACACACCATCGATACTGACAGATGCACCCCTGGGATCGGAGATGACGGTGATCGAACCGCTCAGGAGCCGGAAGGTCGCAAGAATGGTGTGGTCGTCATATACAGGAGGAAATGGATACGCAGGCACCGGCCCTATCGATTTCTGATCCACGTAGACCGCCTGCAGGACATACCCTGCCCCTTCACTGATATAGAATACGGGGGTTGAACCAGCCTCCACGGGAATATCTCCGCTGGGCGTAATCGTTCCACCAGCTGTTGCCGAACTGCGTATGGTATAGAAATCTGCTGCACAAACCTGGGCAGGAATAAGCATGAGAAGAATGATAATAATCGGAATGGAGTTCTTCCAGGTGGTTATTCTCATGACAATTCCGCAAAGAAAAATCTTTTTAAAATCTAATCGGCATCAGGAAGAATCACCAGCAGACGGGCGCCGGCCGGTCCTTTCGCAAGCTCGATCATATCCCCGTCATGGAGGAGCACAGGCATTTTTTTGTGGAGGAGGTTTGCATTCACATACGTCCCCCCAGAACTTCCCCGATCCTCGATGAACCACTTTTTTCCTTCCTTTTTCAATATCCCATGTGGCCTCGATATTCGCGTGACTGAGCTGTATTCAGGAGATATGACAATGTCGTTCTCTTCGTCGTAACTGTCCTCACGGTCCGGATCGATGCGTCCGATCCTGACCTCCCGTTTTTCGAGGAGGAAGAATCTTCCATCGTCAGGACCTCCGAGGATTATCACCATCGGTTTCTCACCGCACACTTCGTCTTCAATCTGGTCGCGCACGTCGTCTATCTTCTTTTTCAATTCGCTGTCCACGAGGTTTATCCGCATGTTCGAGAATATCCCCAGGTTCCGTACCACGGCTTCCATGGCGCCGGGAACAAGTGAATATTTCCATACGGGATGGACCCCTTTCGAGGTCTGCTGACCAAGACCCACTTCTTTCCGGATGAGGCCCACACCGATGAGTTTATCCAGGTGCTTCTTCGTATTCTCGTAGCTCGTGCTGATCTCTGAAGCGATGGTGCGGACATCCTTCGGTCTCTTTTCGAGCAGTTTCAATATCTTCAATCTCTGGCTGTTGGATAAAACCTCCAGGTAATCCGAGAGCTCGTTGAAATAGTCGGGAACGTCTTCAAGGACGATCGTCCGTGATTCTTCCGAAAAATTATCGTCCATGTGTGAATCCCACCATGTATATTGAATCGGTTTCTGTCATCAAAAATATTCTGGGATCATCATGCAGCCTTTGTCTGGATAAAAATACGGTCAGGTAAAGGATCAGCCGCCTCTGGAACCCTGGTTTGGCCGCTGGCTACAGCACGGGACGAACGATACATCCTCCTCACGTACATCAGGCAATTCTCATCGATCTCAAAGTCCGCGGGCGCCGTTTTACCAGTGCATGAGGGAATCATAGGTTAGCTCCTGTTCTGTACCGTTGCCGCGGCTTTTTATGGCAGAGATGAGTATGCGTATCTGGTATGCCTGCGCAGAACAGATCTCCTGTCACTGAGGAAGAGGCGATCTCTCTCCAGCTCTCTCTCCGGCGACGGTGTGAAAACAGGAGCCCCATCGATGCCGGTTCGATACAGATTGTTGCCGGCGCAGATGCAGCATACACAAAAACCCGGATATTCGGTGCGATGGTGTGCGTCTCGTACCCCGAGATTGAGATCATCGCCGAGTCGGTGGCAGAGGCACCTGTCTCCTTTCCTTATATCCCCGGCCTGTTTGCATTCAGGGAACTGCCGGTCCTGGAGGCCTGCTGGCCTGGACTCGGGAAAAAACCTGATCTCGTCATAGTCGAGGGGCACGGGTATGCACATCCCCGCCGTTTCGGACTGGCCAGCCACCTGGGAGTCGTGCTGGATGTTCCCACGATAGGTGTCGCAAAAAAACCGCTCACGGGCGAGGTGCGTGAACCGGGCATGGAGAGGGGATCGGTGTCTGAAATCATCGATGGGAACGATGTGATCGGTATGGCGGTGAGGACAAAGCAGGGAGCACGCCCTGTATATGTATCACGGGGTTTTGGCACCGTTCTTGACCTTGCCGTGGAGATCGTCCTCGGTCTTTCCAGGGACCACAGGATGCCTGAACCGCTTGTGTTGTCCGATCGGCTCTGCCGAAGAAAAAGAGCCGAATGGATGGCCCGGCAGCAACCCAGTTGACCTGACCAGGATGGTCGAACCCCATGGCACGAGAGCAATCAAAATCCGGCATTGATATCCCGGGACACCAGACTTAATGATGAGAAACGCACACACCCTGGTATGGAAAAGACCGAAACTGCCCGGCAGCTCCTTGAGCAGTATGTATCTGGCGAGTCTCTCATCAGGCACTGCCTGGCAACAGGTGCTATCATGAAAGTGGTGGCCGGAGCTCTCGGTCAGGACGAGGATCTGTACGAAACCATCGGCATTCTCCACGATATCGACTTTGAGGAAGTCGATGGGGACATGGAGAGACACGGAATCGAAGGCGCACGAATCCTTCTCGAGAATGGGTACGG
Source organism: Methanolinea sp. SDB (assembly GCA_001412335.1). Taxonomy (GTDB): domain Archaea; phylum Halobacteriota; class Methanomicrobia; order Methanomicrobiales; family Methanospirillaceae; genus SD8. Next base: position 379 of record LKUF01000129.1, on the reverse strand, counting down.
AAAGGACGTCACGGAGGTTGTGAAAAAGCATAACGATATGATATTTGGCAGTTCGGAAGGGGTAGCGGATGTTGTCCTCCAGGCTGCCGATAACATATCAGGCCTCATCATCGCCTGTGCCCTGGTCAAGGGCGGATCCATCTCTGACGTGACACCAAAGACGATAAAAAAGAAGTTTCAAGAGAAGTCCTTTGCGGCAGGTTGTCGCCGTGAGAAAGTGCGGGAGATCGAGGAATTCATGGATCTCTCCAGGTTCTTCGAACTGGCTATTGTTGCCATGCAAGAGATCAAGGGCGACCTGGATCTCTCATAGAAAAGCCACGTCTCATTTCAAGGGCAATTACGCGGAAAAATTGAGCTCTTCGCTACCTGGTATCGG
>LKUF01000128.1 GCA_001412335.1 Methanolinea sp. SDB | reverse complement strand
CCAGACGCGATATCAAACCGGGGAACAGGTATGGCACAGGACTTCAAAAGCCGATAACCTTCCGCCTCCGAAAGCATCCGGTCTTTTCCCTCATATTCTGGATTCATTCGATCTCCTACGTGCCTGCATGCCAGGCAGGATTGCTGCTTAAATCCCTTATGTGTGTAAATGTTCATTACGGTGTCGCCCGCATAGCCCGCACTCCAAAGATTGAACATAACGGCCGGGTAAAGATTTATCCTGATGGACGAAGGGGATGTGATTTCAACCATCAGGTATGTCTCATCCATGGAGAAGGAGTTCCATCTCTCAACGATTCTCGATTACCTGGAAGGAGAGTGCCGGCTCGACGAGCTCTATTCGCTGGTCCATCCCCGCCTGACCGGTCTTGACCTGTATGCCGAGAGTGAGGATGGCGATTACCTCATAAAAAGAAAGGAGCCTTCCGAATTTTTGGTGCCGGACCGCGTTGATACCGAAGAGATCCGGGCATTTTTCGCACACCCGGAGATCCCGGAGCCTGTCCAGGGACTCTTTGAACGCTACATAGAGGAAAAGACCGGAAAACGCTGGTCCGATCCGTCGGTGATCGGGCGGATCCGGAATGCAATCCTCCAGCAGAAGGCGCAGTACTGGACGAGCGGCGGCAGGATAGGATACCGGAAGGGGTACAGCGTCATGGGGTATCTTGCATACCAGGCCCCCGTGTACATTATCCAGTTCGAGCATATCCTGCACTCCCTGGCAGAAGACGGACTGGTACGGTCACACATGCGGGTGCTCGATGCGGGCACCGGCCCCGGGGTGGTCCCCCTGGCAATCATCGATTTCTGTTCCAGGCTTCATGGATACACGGCAGATATCTATGCTGTTGAACGTTCCGATGAATTCCTCCAGGCATACCGCGAGATTGTTCTTCCCTGTGCCCGGGAAAACCAGGGGGCAACTGTACATCCTCCTGCCCAGATGGACCTGCTGGATCCCCGGACCCGCGATCTCCCGTCTTCGCTGGACCTGGTTGTGCTGCAGAATGTGGTAAACGAACTGGAGAAGGCGAAAGCCGGGGCAGGGGCCCGGATTCTTCACACGCTGTCGGCCCTCCTCTCCCGTGACGGAAGCATCATAGTTGCTGAACCCGCCGACCTGGAAAATTCCACGATGATGAGGCGGATCGTCCACAAAGCCTCAAAGATGGGGCTTACCATACACAGCCCATGCCCAACGTTTCGTGGTCTTTCGTGCCGGGCGGAATCCTGCTGGAGTTTCGTCGAGAAACCGCCTGTCTCGCCCACCAGGTTGATGAACGAGGTAGCCCGGGGGGCCGATTCCTACCGGTTTATCAACACAGACATAAAATTCTCTTTTGCTATCCTGCGACTGGACGGACGTGTGAGAGAGGACTTCAGAGTTTTGAAAGGATCACGTTTTGCCAGGCTTTCTACACTGCAGAACCATGTCGGCCGGAAGATTGACGTCGTTGCTGCTGTCATCTCGGGTGAACTGGGAGATAGGTCAACCCACGTCTTCCGGATATGCGACGGCACCGCGCAAAAACCGGTCTTTGCTATCCTCCCGTCATATCATGAGACCCCTGGAAACAGGCAGTTGCTCTCTCTCTCTTACGGGTCCCCCGCAGAATTCCGCCAGGTCCTTGTCCGGTTCAACCGCCAGCACAATGCCTACAATATCCTTGTTACCAGGTATTCCACCGTGACTCCGCCCGGGTAGCCGGGTGGAATGCACGGTTGGCCGCCATCCAATAATCTCATCAACGATGATGTCACAATACTGTATGGGAAATTTCCGGGTGGGATTGTGCGCCGGTAGTCCAGTTCCCATACCGCCCGGTCAAAAGCGGGGTTTCATGAGGCACATCATATCAATACGGGACTTTCATCGGGCCGAGATTGATGATCTGCTGGATAAGGCACAAAAAATCCAGTCCCGGTTCGACTCGTCTTCCCTCAGGGGAAAGATCCTTGCCCTCCTCTTTTTCGAACCGAGCACGCGGACCAGGATGTCTTTCGAGGCGGCAATGGCCCGGCTCGGAGGTTCCTCGATAAGCATGGGGAGTGTCGAGGCCAGCTCGATATCGAAGGGAGAGACGCTTGCTGACACGATCCGCGTGGTGAGCGGGTACGTGGACACGATAGTGCTCCGTCACCCGAAAGAGGGGGCTGCACGCCTCGCCAGTGAATTTGCATCGGTCCCGGTCATAAATGCCGGCGACGGTGCAGGACAGCACCCGTCACAGACCCTGCTCGACCTCTATACCATCCGGCAGTCCATGAAGATCGACGGCATACACGCCGGGCTCCTTGGAGATCTCCGCTACGGGCGGACCGCACATTCGCTTGCACACGCTCTCTCCCTGTATGGTGCAACGATCCATACCATCTCCCCGAAAGGACTCGAACTCCCATCGTCGCTGGTCGACGAGCTCTCCAGGGGGGGCTGCGAGGTTATAAACCACGAGAATATATCGGGTATCATCCAGGAACTGGACATCCTCTACGTAACGAGGATCCAGCGGGAGCGGTTCCCCGATGCTTCGTCATACTTCAAGGTCGCCTCGAGTTACCGGGTTACCCCTGACCTTCTCAGGGATGTCAGGGATTCCTTCATCGTACTCCATCCGCTGCCCAGGCTCGACGAGATAGATCCCGGCGTGGATTCCCTTCCATATGCACGATACTTCGAACAGTCCAACAACGGCATCCCTGTGCGGATGGCGATGCTTGAGAAGGTGATGAAATGACCGGGGATGCCACAGAGAGAGGACTCCTCATCAGCCCGATAAAAAACGGGACAGTGATCGACCATATTACTGCCGGGGAGGCCCTGAATGTCTTAAGGATCATCGGGATTACGGGGACGACCACGGAATCCATATCAGTTGCAACCAACGTGAAGAGCGGGAAGATGGCGAAGAAGGATATCGTAAAGATCGAGAACCGGGAACTTTTCAAGGACGAAGTGAACCGGATATCCCTGATCGCACCAAATGCATCAATAAACATTATCCGGGACTACAAGGTCTTTGAAAAGAAGGGGGTCGAGACTCCCGAATTCCTGATCGGTATTGTCAGGTGCCCAAACCCAGGTTGTATCTCCAATGCCAACGAGCCGATCCAGTCCAGGTTTGAGGTACAGGAGAAGGGACTCCATTGCCTGTACTGCGACTGGGTGATAACGAAGGATATTACAAGTTACATCATATAAAAGACGAAAACCGGTTTCAAACCGGACATATCGTAAATAAATCGAGGAATGCAGATGAACCGTACCGGATTTTTTATCCTGATATCACTTCTCGTTCTTGCCTTGTGGTCGATTGTGCCGGCAGGGGCAGACAACATCGATGCGATCAACTCCTACAACAGGGCTGTCGATCTCGCTTACCAGGGCGATTACGGCCAGGCGCTTACAGAGATTGACCAGGCCCTGCTGGAGAACCGGAACTTCACCCTGGCATGGGTCACGAAGGCAGGCATATTGAATAGCATGGAGCGATTCGGGGAGGGACTCGCGGCATCCGACGAGGCTCTCGCCCTCGATCCCGATAATCTCTATGCCTGGATAAACCGTGCCACATCCTTAAACGGCCTTGGCCGGTACGAGGAGAGCCTGGCCGCGTCCGATACGGCACTCGCTCTGGATCCAAGATCAGGGGAAGCGAAGCAGAACCGGCAGATAGCTGAGGAGATGATGGCAAAACCGACAGAGGCACCCACGACCGGCCTCCTGCCCCATACCACAATTCTTGCGTGTGCAGGGCTCGCGGCGGCACTCGTTCTGAAACGGGAGCGGTAATACCCCTCCCCTGCCTTTGAAACCGGTTTAGGGGCTTTACCCGGGATAACAGGTCCATCCTTCCTGGAACTGGCCAAAACGGGAGCGGTAATCCCCTCCCCTGCCTTTGAACCGGTTTAGGGGTTTTTTCCGCGGATAACAGGTCCATCCATTCCTGGAACTGGCCAAAACGGGAGCGGTAACACCCCTCCCCTGCCTTTGAACCGGTTTAGGCGATTTGCCCAGGGATAACAGGTCCATCCTTCCCTGGCACTGGCCTCAAAAAGAAAGCGGTAACACCCCTCCCCTGCCTTTGAACCGGTTTAGGCGATTTGCCCAGGGATAACAGGTCCATCCTTCCTGGAAAGGGGTTGTTCTCCCATTTTTGATTCGTCCCTGTTCGAAAAGCCAATCCGTCCGGGTTATCCTTTCGATCTCTCCAAACAAACACATTTATTCTGCGGATTCCTAATCACGGATAAATGAACCCGCTCGTCCAGATTATCGCAATCATTCTCCTTGCAAAGGTCCTTGGTGAACTGGTCGAGCGGTTCGGCTTCCCCTCGCTGATCGGCGAGGTGGCTGCAGGTATCGTGCTCGGACCTGCGATCCTGAACCTCGTCTCCCCAAACGAATTTATCGAGTTCTTCGCCGATATCGGGATAATCGTCCTCCTCTTCATGAGCGGCGCACAGTTAAACATGAAGACGTTTGCAAAGTCCGAGAAGGCAGGCCTTGTCACGGGGCTTGCAGGTGTTGCATTCCCGTCCGCATTCGGCGTGGCGGCAGGTTATCTCGTCGGTCTGGATCTTTACGAGTGCATATTTCTTGGAATCGCACTCGCCGTCACATCAATCGGGATCTCGGTGCGGACGCTCGTGGATCTCCGGCAACTGAAGTCCGATATCGGGATGATCATCGTTGCTGCGGCAGTCGTGGACGATGTCATCGGAGTAATCCTTCTCGGCATTCTCACGACCCTTGCATCCGGGATTGGAGGATTTGGAACAATAGCTCTCACACTGGTAATCATTGCCGTATTCTTCATCCTCATCCTGACCCTTGGAAAAAAGATCATCCTCTGGTCCTTCGAGTCTTCCCGCTCCGCCCGGACGCACGAGATGCCCTATTCCGTGGCCATCCTCATCGCACTCGGAACCGCAGTCATCGCGCAGGAAGCGGGCCTGCATTATGCAATCGGAGCCTTCCTGGCGGGGCTGATCCTTGGAGACTCCATCAGGAGCGATCGGCTGCTCTACGACAGTCTGGCAGATTTTGCCTTCGGATTCTTCACCGCAGTCTTCTTCGCATCTATCGGCCTCTATTTCTCCTTCTCGTCCGATTCGCCGTCCATCCCGTTCATCATCCTGCTCGTCGTCGTGGCGTTCGCAGGAAAGATAGCCGGAGGTTATATCGGATCCATCTGGTTCCTGCGGGATCGGGCACGATCTCTCATTGTCGGCCTCGGCCTCTCCCCTCGTGGCGAGATTTCCCTTGTCGTATCAAAGGTCGCCCTCGCGTCCGGCCTGATCAGTGCGACGCTGTTTTCATCGGTGACCGTCATGGTGATCATCTCGATCTTCCTGACACCGATACTTATGAGCCGTGGATTCAACCGGCTGCACTCTAGAGATGGCCCACCAGCCTGAGATGGGATATGATGCTGCATATGCCAAGCATGCCGATCGCAATGCCTTCTTCGTCGATCACGACGAGGTCAGGCTGACGGTATCTTTCCAGGAGCCGCAGGGCTTCAACAACAGGGGTTTCATCGGTCACCGTCATGTGGCTGCGGGACATGAGATCTTCTGCCACCAGCGCGTCTCCTCTCATCATGCATTCGATACAGGGAGCCTTCTTCCCCGAGCGGACGCCCATCGAGGGATTGACATGGTTGACCAGGTCAAAGGGTGAGACAACACCTAAAAATTTTCCATCCTCGTCAACCACGACGAGATCAGCACACTTCAGGGTCGAAAACTCATGCAGGATGCGATTGATGGGCATCTGTGGGGGGATGCGATCCGTGATATCAGACATGATATCCCGGACAACAATAACATCTATTGGTGTAACCGCAGGATCTCCTTTTTTCCCATGAGACCTCTGCGGGTCCGTCTCATCAGGCATGTGTGTACCAGAGTAGCAGTACCCGCAGTCTCATAAACATATTGATCCGGACACGAAACGGTTAACAATCGCAGTTTTTGTCGGTTTCACGGAGAATTTTGCCATGTTCGTCGATCTCTCCGCGGTAGATCCGTGTGCTCGAGATCCATCGCCCGTCTTCTGCAAGTACGCAGGTTATCTGGTGTATGTCCACCTTGGGGTGTCCTTTGCCTCTCCGAATCGAGTTGATCTCGCGGGCGACGGGCAATGTCTCCTCGCTCACCACGATGGCATCGAAATCCACCTCGAGGGCGGATCCAAAGCGGTCTGAAAGGGGCTCGATACACCATCCGGCCGTAAAACCACTCTCCAGGATATACTCTTCCAGCCGGTTCTTCCGCTCTTCATAATCATGGACAGGGTGGCTCTTCCGGCTTGCAAATGTATCGGTAGTCAGTCCTATGGTCACGACCCCGTCATTGCCTGCAAGCTCAAAAGACCTTGAGATGAGCCTCTTATGTCCATCGTGAAGAGGATCAAAGGTGCCACCTACCATAACCTTCATTGTGCTTGATACTCTATTTTCTATGCTATTATGGATATTGATAGGGCGCAGTTCCGGGATGCGTTCATCGCTGATAATGCCACCATTCTTGGCGATGTGACGATTGGAAGAAAGGTGAGCATCTGGTACGGTGCCGTGATCCGCGCCGACAAGGACAGCGTGGCACTCGGTGACTGGTCAAACGTGCAGGACAATGCGGTTCTGCACACCAGCGCGGGATATCCCGTCCAGGTTGGCAGAGAGGTCTCCATTGGGCACGGTGCGATATTGCACGGCTGCACGATACGGGACCGTGTCCTCGTCGGCATGGGTGCCATCGTCTTAAACGGAGCATGTGTGGGAGAAGACACTCTCCTGGGCGCCGGGACCGTGGTGACAGAGGACAGGCATATCCCTCCCGGATCGGTCGTTGTGGGTGTCCCGGGAAAGGTGGTAAAGACAGTAACGGAAGAGCAAAAAGGGCACATCACCAGGAATGCAGCGAATTACTGGGAGCTTGCAGGAAGGTACATGCATGGCTGATGTCGTGATAATCGGCGCCGGTGTGACCGGCATACAGGCTGCACTCGACCTGGCAGGACATGGAATTGATGTCCATCTCATCGAGCGTGAACCCTCGATCGGTGGTCACATGGCGCAGCTTGACAAGACATTTCCCACGAACGACTGCTCGATGTGCATCCTCTCGCCAAAGATGATGGATGTCTCCAGGAACCCCTATATCCATATCCACACCTGCTCTGAGGTTACCGCGGTTGAGGGCGAAGCAGGGCATTTCACGGTCACGGTGAAGAAGAATCCCCGGTACATCGACGAGGAAAAATGCAATGGCTGCGGAGACTGTATTCTCATATGCCCTGTTGAGGTCTACAACCGTTTCGATGCCGGGATAGGTGTCCGAAAAGCCATCTACAAGCCACATTCCCAGGCAGTCCCCGACATTGTCATAAAGGACCCCGAACACTGCATAGAGTGCGGTCTCTGCTACGATATATGCGATCGGGAGGCTATCCTCAAGGAGGATACCGGGAAGGAGTATACGATCGAGGCGTCGAGCATCATCATAACCACCGGGTACCGCGTATTCGATGCCGGCAACAAAGACCAGTTCTCGTACCTCCTCTTCCCTGACGTCATCACCTCTCTTGAATTCGAGAGGATGATGAATGCGAGCGGGCCGACAGGAGGACAGATACAGCGGCTCTCCGATGGTAAAACCCCTGAAAGCGTTGTATTTGTCCAGTGCGTCGGGTCAAGGGATGTATCCATAGGCAGGCCATACTGCTCGTGTGTCTGCTGCATGTACGCGATAAAAAATGCCCTCCTTCTCAGGGAAAAATATCCTGACATGGATATCACGATCCTCTACATGGATATCAGGGCCTATGGGAAAGGATATGAAGAATACTATGAGAGGGCGATCAATGCCGGCATCAGGTTCATCAGGGGAATGCCTGCAGAGGTTATCGATGGCAATGGCTCACTTGCAATCCGTGTTGAAAATACCGAGACAGGGGAGATGGAACTGCTCATGCCTGGCCTTGTCATCCTGTCGGTGGGCATGGAACCCGCCTTCGACAGCGAAAAGATAGCCGAAATGTGCGAGATTCCTCTTGAAGGTACAGGTTTTTTCAGATCCGCAGACGAAAAGGTTGATACCGTGGCCACCGTAAAACCGGGAATCTACGTGGCTGGCACTGCAATCTCGCCGAAAGATATCCCTGACTGTGTTGCACAGGCAGGTGCAGCAGCCATGCGGGCGTTCATCGATTCCGAACGGGAAGGATGAGCGGGATGCATTCGGAGAAGACGATATCCTGGGACGCGGAAAATACGGCCATCCTTCTTATCGACCAGACGAAACTCCCCGACAAGTTCAGCCTGGTCCGGTGTAGCACCGTGGAACGGCTCATCACGGCCATCCGGCGACTCGAGGTCCGGGGGGCACCCGCTCTCGGTGTCGCAGGAGCCTTTGGGGTCGCCCTCGCCGCCCGGAAGATCCGTGAAAAAGATTTTGAGCGATTTATTGCGAAACTCACGATCCAGTCGGAGAAGATCAAATCGGCACGCCCCACAGCGGTCAACCTTGCCTGGGGAGTGGATCTCACGCTGGACTGTGCACTGCATGCCTTATCTGTCAGGGACGCCCGGCGTGCGACGCTTGACCAGGCTCTCTCGATTGCGGCCGCAGATTCCCGGACATGCCATATGATCGGAGATGTGGGGATCAGTGTCCTTCCCGACAAGGGGACCGTACTCACGCACTGTAATGCCGGTGCGCTGGCCTGCAGCGACTGGGGAACTGCGCTTGGCGTCATCCGGTCCGGGGTTGCCGCCGGAAAGAAGATCCGCGTGATAGCGTGCGAGACCAGGCCCCTGCTCCAGGGATCCAGGCTTACAGCGTGGGAACTGACCAGGGACGGAATCGACGTGGATGTCATCAACGATTCCGCAGCTGCCCATATCATGAGAACCGGCGATGTTGATCTTGTAATCGTGGGAGCCGACCGTATCACCCCGGATGTCGTCTTCAACAAGATCGGTACCTACATGCATGCAGTCTGTGCCGCCCGGCACGGTATCCCTTTCTATGTCGCGGCACCGCTCTCAACGTTCGATCCTGACCACGTGGAGGTCGATATCACCATCGAGGAGAGGGCACGGGAGGAGATCTCGATGTGCGGAAAGACCAGGGTTGTTCCCGACAGGGCAGGAGTTCTCAACCTGGCCTTCGACGCAACCCCTCATTCCCTGGTAACCGGGTTCATCACAGAGGTTGGCGTTCTCTGCCCGCCCCTTGACTGGGAAGGGATCGCGCGAAAACGGAAGATTATTGGGTAATACCGCCATGGTTGTCAATTTCACACTCTGGGAACAGTTCGTCTTCCTTGTAGGAGAGGTTACCCTCATCATCATCCTCGGCATCCTGCTCTTCTCCGTCCTGATGGTGGCAATCTCGGTCTATTCAATAAAAACCGGAAAGCTCATGTTCCCACGATTCCTCAAGGCCGGCATCACGATGGTGGAGGGAACGGTAAAAGCCATATTCAGGCTCATCGGACTTGAAGACGCCGAGATGCTCTCCTTCTTCATACAGCTCCGGAACAGCATGAACAAGCGTTCATTTGCGGAGATCCCTGTCGAAGAACGGATGATTTTTCTTCCCCAGTGTCTCCGCTCGGCCAGGTGTCCGGCTCACCTCTCCCCTGAAGGTCTCAATTGCCGATCCTGTGGTCAGTGCAGTATAGGCTATTGGCGCGGTGTCCTGGAAAAGATAGGCTACAGGGTCTTTATAGCCCCGGGATCGACATTAATCAAGCGGATGGTAAAAAAATACCGTCCCCGGGCGATCATAGGTGTGGGGTGCCTCTCCGAGGTGAAAGAGGGGCTCGAACTGACAGATAAAATTGGAATTGTGGGAATGGGGGTGGTGACCCTGAAGGATGGCTGCGTGGAGACCCTTGTTAACTGGGATGATGTGATGGATGTTGCGCTCCTCGGTATTCCTTCCGAACAGATACCAAAAGAAGCGCTAAGAGACGACGATACCCCCCACATTCACGAATTTTCTTCTAAACCCGACAATTGATACATTTTTTTTGGCTCTTCGCTACCTGGTGCGGGTTGGATTGATAAACCGGATACATTTTGTGGGGGCT
>LKUF01000127.1 GCA_001412335.1 Methanolinea sp. SDB | reverse complement strand
CCCATCGTGGGAGCCTGCGGATCGGAGTAGTAGGCAGTTGAGTAGTACGCGTGGGCAGGGACCATGGCCCGCAGGTATGCGAAGAGTTCATCGGTCGAGGAGAACCCGATATGGCGCCTCATCCTGATCTCGGGATAGTCCGGGTCGAAGAAGATGAATCCCCATTCGCGCTGCCCGACCGAGGGCGGGGCAGAGAGATAGGCGTCCCTGTAGTAGTCGGCAAATCTCTGCTTGAGGAACTCAAGAGTCGCTCTCTTCATGCGAGATCCTTGATCATGTATGGTCCCCGCCGTTCATATCCATGCCTCCGGTAGTAGGGGCGGACACCGATCCCGCTCATCACGGCGATCGTCCCATACCCCTCGGCGCACGCGGTCTCCTCGGCTGCAGAAAGGAGATCGCCCCCGTATTTCCTGTGCTGGCGCTGCTCAGGCCCGGGTGATGCCCCGATTGGAACGATGCTCCCATAGACATGGAGCTCCCGCAGGAGCGCTGCGCCTTCCAGCTCTTCCCTGTACCGCTCCCCGCCTGTCCTGAGGCGCACGAAGCCAATCAGGGCGTCACCGGAGACTGCTGATATGAAATGCTCCCTGCCGCCCACGCACTCATACCCGAGGACCGATGTCCGGAACTCTCCGGACGAGGCGCGGCGCCCGATCTCCCGGCAGCGGATGCACCGGCACTCGCCGCCCTGCTCATGCAGGCGCTGCTGGCAGAGCTGCCGGAAGTTGCTGTGGCGTGACCCGGCGACGATCAGCTTTGCCGGTATATCGCGCTGGATCCGCTGCAGTCTCACGTATTCCGGGATGAGAGACTTTGCATATGCGACGAGGTCGATCAAGTCGTCCTCTTCGTATGGGGCGAAGCGTCCGTCGAGGAAGAGCTGCTCGATCTCTGATCCCGGGGTCACCAGGGTGGGATAGATCTTCAGGAAATCGGGCCTGAAGGATGGATTTTTGAAGAGCTCCTCGAACATCCACCGGTCCCGTTCTATCGTGCTCCCCGGCATGTTCGGCATCATGTGGAACCCCACCTTGAGCCCGGCATCACGAAGGAGGCGGTTCGCCTCCACGGCGTCGCCCACCTCGCACCCTCTCCGGTTGAACGCGAGGATCGCGTCGTCGAGGTGCTGGACACCGAGCTCGACCTTGGTCACCCCGAGGTCGAGCATGCGGTTGATGTGCTCCTCCCTGCACCAGTCGGGGCGTGTCTCGAAGGTCGTTGCGACGCACCGGACAGGCGAGTACTCGTTTGCATGGAATATGGCAGTGCGGTCCGTCCCCTGGGTCGCGGGCACGCCCCTGTACTCGTTCATGGCCCGGATACACTCGGTGACGAAGCATTCCTGGTACTCGGGCGGCCTCGCGGTCATGGTCCCGCCCATCACGATCAGCTCCACCTTGTCGACGTGGTGGCCGAGGATCTCGAACTGCTCGAGCCGTGCCTTCACCTGGTCGTACGGGTCGTACGCATGCTGGCGTGCCCTGAGGGCTGCCGGCTCCTCGCCCGTGTAGCTCTGGGGGGACTGGAACGGATGATCAGGCCCGCCCGGGCAGGGAAGGCATTTCCCGTGCGGGCACGGGAAGGGCGATGTCATGACCGCCACGGGCGCGACACCCGAGAGCGTCCGTGTCGGCTTTACCAGGAGCAGTCCCCTGAGCTTCTCCCGTTCGCCCGGTTCTGCGCAGGCCAGCAGCGCCGAGTTCTTCGGGACCGACGAGAGGCCGAGGCGTTTGCAGGCCTCGATCTTGACGCGGTTGATCTCGTCGGGTCCGGGATTTTTTGAGAAAAGAAATGAGATGATCTCTCGATACAGGGACAGATCACTCATACAATGGTCAGTGTTCGGCCGCGACCTTTTCAGATGCCCGCTCACTCGTATATTTCACCGGTATCGGGCTCTGGCTCCGGATTTGGGTGACGATCTCATCGCCAAGTGCAAGGATTGCATCCTTGTGGCACTTCTTGTTTTTGTGGATATGAACAGGAGAGATTTTAAGCGAATTATAGCGTTTTGCGGGAATTTCATCCCCGGTGATGCCTTCGTAGTATTTCTTGATATGTATCATTAACATGTGTAAATGCAGTAATTCCTCCTTTTGCACACTATCACCTTTCTCCAAATGACTACTTTTTTCACAACCAGATATACTTTATTGGTGATCTTTATATCGGACTTTGTGCACCCGGCAGGCGCACTGGTTGGACTGGCAATTGGCGATGCGATGGGTGCGCCCCTCGAGGGGTCACCGTCTCCAGCCAGGCCGCTTGCTGATATGGTTCCCGGGGGACGATTCCGTCGTCTTTCCGGCGAGATCACGGACGATACGCTGCAGGCACTGGCAATTGCCGATTCCCTTGCAGAACTTCGGGGGTTTTTCCCGTATGATATTCTTCGCCGGCTTATTAACGACTATCGGCAAAACCCCCATATGTACGGACCGACCTCGGGTGCGGTCTTTGACCGTATCCTGGCCGGGCAGGACCCCCTCTCGGCCTCGCGTGACGTATACCTGGCCGCAGGGTCACGGTCCAATGGCAGTGTGATGCGGGGGCCGCCGCTCGGCATCTTCTATTCCGGTCCTGAGCTCGAGGTCTACAGTATCGCGTGCTCGAGGCTGACCCATTACAATCCCGTTGCCGGGGCGTGCTCGGCCTGGATAAACCGGATGGTGAGCGACCTCTGCCGGGGCCGGGAGCCGGAAGAGGCGCATCTCCGGGCAGCTGCACGATGTCGCGAGAGGACGGTATCGGCGTTCCTGGAGTCGTACGACCGCCATGTTCCCGTCGCCGGACTCGATGCGCTGGAAGCGACCCATGCCGCACTATCCTGTTTCATGAATAGCGGGAGTTTTTTTGAGGCTGTCGTCACCGCAGTCAACATGGGAGGCGATTCAGATACGGTAGGAGCGATCGCAGGGTCACTTGCGGGTGCGCACTACGGTCTCCACTCGATCCCCGCCCGCTGGATGGCAGGGCTCCGTCCGCTCGAAAGGGTGATGGAGACGGCCTTCCGGCTGTGGACGGCTTCGGTTCGCTAAAAAGGTGTGGCTAAACCTGCATGAGCTCGACGAGCTGGAGGTTTCTCCCTTTCTCACATATGTCGGGTGCGTTTCCGATCACGTCGATCACCACGTACTTCTCACCCTCGATGATACCTTCGGGATGGCAGAGATCGTAGTTTGCGCAGTTCTCCCGGCTGCACGCGGATTCAAAAAGGATCTTTGTATTCCGGATGGCCATATCTGCACTTATCAGGGCAGGTATGGGGGACTCCACCACTTCAACGGTCTGTGCCCCGTTGTGGTGGACGATGCACGCATGTCTTGTCGGGCGGATCCCGACGATCCGGTATTTTTTCCCCACTTTGAGGTTGTTGCAGGCTTTCTTCACCGGGCAGGATTCGCAGTCCGCAATCATCCCTTCGTATACGAACTCAAGACCCGTCTGTGCAAGTTCAGTTCCGATCAGTGTCACCTTGGATTTGAGCTCTGCCATGGCGGTTCACTCCTCGTACAGCATCCGCACGAGCCCGGTTGCGGACTCGCGGGAAAGCCCCATATCAAGAATAGTAAAGCGCTCGGGACGAATAGTCTTTGTCATCAGGAGCGCCTCCACGGCGATATCGTCGTCGATGCCAAGATCCCGTGGTGTCGTTGGTGCGCCGATAGAGGCCAGCGCGTCCCGGATCTCCCTCCAGTCCCCGCCATGCAGGTACATGCAGATGATGGTCCCGATCCCGCACGCCTCCCCGTGCATGGCCTTCCCCGGTGCAAGCCGCTCCAGTGCGTGCCCGAACTTGTGCTCACCACCGGACGCGGGGCGCGACGAGCCGGCGATGCTCATGGCGACGCCTGATGAGACAAGCGCTTTTATGACAAACCAGGCGCTCTCCTCGTTGTGCGGCCTGATGGTCCGTGCATTCTTCATCAGCAGTTCGGCGGTCATCCTCGAGAGCGCCAGCGCATACTCGCTGACCGGTTCGGCCTTGAGCCGGTGGGAGAGCTCCCAGTCCAGGACGGCCGTGTAGTTGGAGATGATGTCGGCGCACCCCGATGCCATCGACCGGTGGGGTGCGGAGGCGATGATGGCGGTGTCGGCCACGATCGCGATCGGCGGGTGCGCCTGGAGGGAGGCGTGTCCGCTCTCCATCGGGACAGAAGCCCTGGATGATGCGATGCCGTCATGCGATGCGGCGGTTGGGACGCTGATGAACTGGCGGTCCAGGTTGTAGGAGACGATCTTGGCGGTATCGATAACCCGTCCGCCTCCGACGCCTACCAGGAAGTCCACGTCCTCTGCGGCATCTTCAGCCTGGCGGATGACGTCCATGCTGATGGAATCGGCGATGAACGAACGGACACGGTGGTCCTTCTCCATCCCGGCGATAACCTCTCGTCCGGCCATCTCCATGGTATGTGAACCGGAGACGATCATGACGGAGCTTCCCAGGCGGAGATCCGTGCAGACGGCCGGCAATTGCGCGATCACGCCATGGCCGATCACGACGTCCCGGGGGAACTGCATCCACCGGGATCTGTCGAATACCTTCCTTTTGAGTACTTTAATACCGTCTGCGCCCATTTATATCAGGAATGGTATTGGGATTCATATACAAATACTACATCGATCCGATACGCTACGGCCAGCCCTACAATGTCGTGGATACGACAACATACGCTCTGGTTCTTCTCGTAGCCATATATATCCTTTACCGGTGGTTCTCCCGCTCGAAGACCATTGCAATCGACGGCCGGTTCGTGCTGGCGACGCTTCCGTATGTCGTTCTCGGGGGCCTGTTGCGGGTGGTGCAGGATACGGGGATGATCACCTCTGATCTCCAGTACCTGCTGATAACCCCGCTCATCTACTTCCTGCTCTTCTTCTTTACCGCAGCGGTACTGGTGGCCACCTCGTCGATCCAGAAGGCAGGCCTGGTCAGGGACTATATCCCCCTGTACTCGGGGACAGGGGTTGTCGCGTGCCTTGTTGCTGCAGGTGTGCTGGTCTCGTTCGGAATCGTCAATACCGTCGTGGATGCCGGGGTGGCGGCGTTTATCATCGGCCTTGGCGTACTCACCACTGCCCTCGTCTATGCGGCCATGCGGTACCTGCTCCGGTGGGAGTATGCCGCCGACCCGCTCTACCTCGCGCTTATATTCGGCCAGATGCTCGATGCCAGCGCGACGAGTTTTGGAATCGATCTCCACCCGCTGGAATATGTCGAGGTGCACGTGGTGGGATCGAACCTCATCGCCTGGACGGGCACCGCCTTCTCCATGTTCCCGCTGAAGCTGCTCGTGCTCTTCCCGGGCATATATATCCTGGAACGGTTCCGGAACGAGGGGTCGCCGGTCCTCTGGCACCTGATCGTGCTCGCGATGATCACGGTCGGTCTTGCCCCGGGCGTCCGGGACATGGTGAGGATGATGCTCTATGTCTGACCTGCGGGATCCACTGGTGGTGACCGCTGCCCTCTTCGCCCTCTCCCTCGCGGCGGGTGTCCTGGTGACTGTTGCGGAGCCTGCGTTCGGGACGCAGATGGTCGAATTCTTCAGGGACGCAATCATCGGGGAGATCATGACCGACTCTTCCCTCCTGCTGGCAGGAAAACTCTTCCTGAACAATATCCAGGCATGCATTTTCATGTTCCTGGGCGGGGCGACCTTCGGGCTGGTCACCATCTTCATCATCGGGACGAACGGGTTTGTCATCGGCTCGATACTCGAGGTCGTCCGGCAGGAGAGCAGCCTCCTCTATGTCGCGGCAGCCATCGTGCCCCACGGCATCTTCGAGATCCCGGCGTTCGTCATATCGGGTGCGCTCGGATTGTCCCTGGCCCGCTCCCTGTACACCGAGTGGACGGGCCCGGGTGATGCCGGCGGTGACGCCGCCGTGCTCGGGCGGAGATTTGTCGCCGTTGTATTACCCCTTATTGCAATTGCAGCGATTACAGAGGCCTTTATTACGCCCTGGATCATACAGTTTGTAGCTTGAGGAGTGAAATAGTCGTGGATGAAGAACATGGGGCGCTTCCCCCGAAAGATGACTTTTCCGGATGGTACAACGAAATCCTGTGGCGGGCCGAGATCATGGACGTCCGCTACCCTGTCAAGGGCCTCTATGTCTGGTACCCGTTCGGGTTCGCACTCCGGAGAAACGTCTACTCGTTGCTGCGGGAACTGATGGACCGCGACCACCAGGAAGCGCTGTTCCCGCTCCTCATCCCGGAAAACGAGTTTGCAAAGGAAGCCGAGCACATAAAGGGGTTCGAGGAGGAGGTCTACTGGGTCACGCACGGGGGGACATCGCCCCTCGACGTGAAACTGGCGCTCCGCCCCACCAGCGAGTGTGCGATCTATCCCATGTATTCCCTCTGGGTCAGGTCGCATGCCGATCTGCCGGTCAGGATCTACCAGATCGTGAACACGTTCCGGTACGAGACCAAGCATACCCGTCCGCTGATACGGTTACGAGAGATCACCTCGTTTAAGGAGGCGCACACCGTGCATGCCACCTGGGAAGAGGCAGAGGCCCAGGTAGAGGAGGCGGTG
This sequence comes from Methanolinea sp. SDB, assembly GCA_001412335.1. Classification (GTDB taxonomy): domain Archaea; phylum Halobacteriota; class Methanomicrobia; order Methanomicrobiales; family Methanospirillaceae; genus SD8. The sequence goes on along the minus strand of LKUF01000127.1, from coordinate 5 downwards.
AGGCT
>LKUF01000126.1 GCA_001412335.1 Methanolinea sp. SDB | reverse complement strand
GGCGGCTTCTACGCGCCCATCTATGCCACGACGAGTCCCACTCCGACAGCGACGCTGACTCCCACACCCACGGCCACATCCGCCGTATCGGGCAGCATGCTGCCGCTTGGCTCGAACCTCGCACTCACCCAGTCGGTGGTGATGGTAGCCGAGGACACGCTCGGGTCCATCTCGATGCCATCCGGCATGGTGCCGAAAGGCGCATCGGGCGAGCCGCTCCTCTCCATCAACATCCGGAGACTCCCCAACGCCGATCTCCCTCCCGTACCACAGGGTGCAGGGTACTCCTATGCAGGGTATGCCTATGACATTACACCAGACGGGGCATCATTCGATCCATACATGACATTCAGCATCACCATTCCCGTCAATGAATGGTCTGCCTTGAAAGACCGGAATCCCTCCATCAAGTGGTACAACCCTGACACGAAGCTGTGGATGGATATCCCCACCACCGTGAACGAGGCTACACGGACTGTGAGTGCAAAGATCACCCATACCAGCATCTTTGGACTCTTTGCCACAAGCCAGTCCGCGGCGACGGCAACCCAGACACAGGTCACCACGAACCCCACCGAGACACCGGCCGGATCGGGCTTCCCGCTTGATCTCATCATCCGTATCGCGGTGCTGGCGATCATCGTCATCGCCGCAGTCTTCGTCGCCCTCCACTTCCTGCGGCGCAAAAAGCCGCCTGCAGAAGCACCGGCAAGCGAGGACTGGGAATTAAAAGACGATATCACCGATGCACTGTCAGGTGCATTCTCTGATCAGAAGAAGTAGTGATTGCATTCCCGGGGAGATGGAGAGGTCCCCGAAAATCTTTTTTCACTTTTTTGGTAATTTTATGGCTCTTCGCTATCGTGTGTGGGTCAGGATCCCTCATCATGCAAAAACCCAAGCTGGGTCCTGTCCCCGTACCCTAAACAGGACGAATGCCGCCGGCCGAAAAAATACCTCGAGGCCGATTCACAGTCATAATTTGAGCAATTGGGTATGAG
>LKUF01000125.1 GCA_001412335.1 Methanolinea sp. SDB | reverse complement strand
ACCAGGTCGTCGATACTGACGTCTGCGGCAAGGATGTTCTCGCCGTCCTCCAGGTACACTTCAAATATCTTTCTCCTCCCCTCGGCATCTGGCGGAGGAACGTAGATGTGGCGCTCCATGCGGCCCGGCCTCATCAGGGCAGGGTCGAGCATGTCGGGCCGGTTTGTTGCGCCTATCACGGTGACGTCCTTTAACTCCTCGAGGCCGTCAAGCTCGGTCAGGATCTGGCTGACCACGCTCTCTGTCACGTGCGAAGAACCCATGTAGGTCCCCCGCTTCGGGACAAGGGCGTCCACTTCGTCGAAGAATATGATTGACGGCGATGCCTGCCTGGCCTTTCGGAATATCTCGCGGACGCCTTTTTCGGACTCACCGACCCATTTCGAGAGGAGTTCAGGACCCTTCACCGAGATGAAATTGACCTTGCTCTCGTTTGCCACCGCCTTTGCAAGGAGCGTCTTTCCGGTTCCCGGCGGACCGAAGAGCAGTATGCCCTTGGGGGGCGAGGTCTTCAACTTCTCGAATACGTCAGGGTATTTCAGCGGCCACTCCACGGCCTCCTGGAGTTCGGACTTCACCTCGTCCAGGCCGCCCACATCCTTCCATCTCACGCTCGGGATCTCCACCAGCACCTCGCGCATCGCGCTCGGCTCGACGTGTTTCTTGGCCTGGTCGAAATCGTCGGAGGTGACCCGGAGGTCCTCCAGGAGCTCGCCCGGGATCTCCTCTTCGATATCGATCTTTGGAATTATCTTTCGGAGGGCGTGCATTGCGGCCTCCTTTACCAGCAGTGCGATGTCGGCGCCGACAAACCCGTGGGTGGTATCCGCATACTGCTCCAGGTTTACGTCTTCGGCAAGGGGGACACCACGCGTGTGTACCTGGAAGATCTCCATGCGGCCTTTCTTGTCAGGGATACCGATCTCGATCTCCCTGTCGAACCGGCCACCACGCCGCAGTGCAGGATCGATGGCATCGGGGATATTGGTCGCAGCGATCACGATCACCTGTCCGCGGGCTTTTAAGCCATCCATCAGTGAGAGGAGCTGGGCCACAACCCGGCGCTCCACCTCGCCCTTGGTCTCTTCCCGCCTTGGTGCGATGGAGTCGATCTCGTCGATGAAGAGGATGGTGGGGGCATTCTCCTGCGCCTCTTCGAATACCTCGCGGAGCTTTCCCTCGCTCTCACCATAGTACTTGCTCATGATCTCGGGCCCGGAGAGGGTGATGAAATGGGCGTCGACCTCGTTTGCCACGGCTTTGGCTATGAGCGTCTTTCCTGTCCCTGGCGGGCCATAGAGGAGCACTCCCTTGGGAGGCTCGATTCCCAGGCGCTCGAAGATCTCGGGATGCCGGAGCGGGAGTTCTATCATCTCCCTGACCATCTCGAGCTCACGTCCAAGACCCCCGATATCTTCGTAATGGACGTCGGAGACGCCTTCCTTTACGCCCTCTTCAGGCTTGTACGGGGTCTCCTTGAGCTCGATCTGCGTCTCTTCGGTCACTATGGCTATTCCCTTCGGCGAGACCTTGGCAATTACAAGCGTTATCGGGTTTCCGATGACATCAACCCGCAGTTTCTGGCCTTCCATCACGGAACGGCCACGCAGAACCCGGGATAGATACTGTTCGCCACCCACCAGCCGTATCGGCTGGGTCGGCTGTATCACCACTTTCTTTGCAGCCCCTACTTCCGCCTTGCGGATGCGGACCCGTTCATCGACTCCGGTTCCGGCATTGCTCCTGATGGTTCCGTCTATCCTGAGTATTCCCTGGTTTGTATCCTGCGGAAAGCCTGGCCACACGATCGCGGTGGCCTTTCTCTTGCCCTGTATCTCGACAACATCGCCGCTGACAAGCGACAGATCCCTCATCATCTCTATACTTAAACGGGCAATTCCCCGCCCGGCGTCGTCCCTGGCCGCCTCTTTCACAATAACTTCAGCATAATCTCTATCTGGCATGACAATCTGTCCTGGTTCACAGGTTTACTTAAAGTTAGTGTATTATACTATATAAACATTGCGTCAAAAAAGAGTATCTCTAAACCCGTATTACGTCCTTTTCCGTGACAATAATGTCCATGCGGACGTCGTTTTCGTCGGCGGGAATCAGATCCATCTCCTGGCAGGAGAAGGCCACACCTATCTTCTCCATGTGGGTATTCATGGAGAGAAACCGGTCATAATACCCGGCACCATACCCGAGGCGGTGACCGTGGCGATCGAATGCCATCATGGGAACGATGACCACCCTGACATCGGCGGGATCGGCCGGGATCTCGTGGCCGACAGGTTCGGGAACCGAGAACGTGCTCGGGGACAGCACGTCCATGGTATCAAGGTACGAAAGGCGAAGCCTCCGCCCTTCCCTCTCTATGATGGGAACGACGACCCTGATCCCCCGTTCAAGGAGCCCGGAGATAAGAGTGCGGGTGTCGACCTCCCTCTCCTTTGAGGCATAGACCATGACCGGGCTCTCCCCGTCCAGGATATGCAGGAGGCTTGAACAGATCTCCCTGCTCCATCCCGATGTATCCTCCTTCGAAAGCGAATCCCTTTTTAGTCTGGCCTTTTTGCGGACACCCTGTTTTCCGCCGCTCATCTGGATATAGTGTTGTGTAAATAGCACGATAATGATACCCCTGCAGGTACAGGAGATCAGGACTGCGCCGGCGGCCATTCTGCAGGGGG
>LKUF01000124.1 GCA_001412335.1 Methanolinea sp. SDB | reverse complement strand
ATTCAGTCTCCCCACACAAAACAGCGAGGAGACAAAAAAAGGTTATTTTGTCATTGCATTCGATTTGTTTTGCATTCGATCCAGCCTGGTGATGAAAAATTGTGGGGATACCCGTTTTCCAAGTCGCCATGATACGCAACCATTCTGGCTATCGTCAACCAAATACGTGCACCGATGATGCCTTGAAAGTCAGGTACACCATGTCCCCTTCCTTCAGGGCCATCTCTTCAAACCCCAGCCTTGTCAGGATGACAATGAAGGGGATCCCCGCATCGACCGATATCCGGGCAAAAGTTCCGTTATCTGCTATATCATCAATCTTTCCGTGGAACCTGTTCCGGGCGCTCGACTCGAAGGGTTCGGTGGAGACCAGGATATCCTCCGGCCTGATGGATGCATAGACCCTGCCCCCTATCCCGCATGTGTTTGATATGATGCGATGCCCGTCGACATCGATTGCGCTTGCCCCATCCAGATCCGTGCAGATGCCGGAAAAGAGGTTTTCTACACCCACGAAGTCGGCAATGAACTCCGAATTGGGTCTCCGGAAGACCTCTTCAGGCTTTCCTATCTGGGCGATGCGCCCATCGTTCATGACTGCGACCCTGTCGGCCAGCGAAAAGACCTCCTCGAAGTTATGCGTCACGTGAAGGACTGTTATCCGGTAATGGGCATGCAGGTGCTTGAGTTCTTTTCTCAGCTTGTCGCGTGTACGGCCGTCCAGTGCGCTCAGGGGCTCGTCGAGCAGGAGCACCACCGGGTCCATGACGAGCGCCCGGGCGATGGCAGTCCGCTGCTGTTCACCCCCACTCAGGGTATCGGGTTTCCGATCGAGAAGGTGGGATATTGTCAGGAAGTCTGCGATCTCTTCGACTTTTTTATCGGTCTCATCCTTTGAGCATCCACGGGACTTCAACCCGAACGCGATATTCTCCCTGATATTCAGGTGGGGGAAGAGCATGTAGTCCTGGTAGACCATGCATACGTGCCGGTCCCTCGGCGGAAGATCTGTCACATCTTTGCCGCCTATGAAAATACTGCCCTCGTCCGGTGAATAGATACCCGCAATCGTCTCGAGGAGGATGGTCTTTCCGGCACCTGTCGGGCCGATGATGACCATGTATTCACCTTTCTCGATCTCGAGCGTGATGTCCCGTGCGACGAACTGGCCGAGGTCCTTTGTGAGATTGAATATTTTCAGCATCGTATCCACCTAGAATTTCGCACTTCCTCCGAAGCGCTCAAAGATGTACAGGGAACAGACCGAGATGATGATCAGGATTGTGGCGGCCGAGATTGCCTTGTCCAGCTGTCCGCAGGACATGTTTAAGAACAGGGCGATTGGCAGCGTCTCGGTCTTCATGAAGATCGCCCCTGCAAGGAGGAGCGCGGCTCCGAACTCGCCGATCCCCTTCGCCCAGGTGATGACCGATCCGGCGAGAAGTCCGTTCTTGGACATAGGAATGGTTACTTTCCAGAGAGCCTGGCTGTCAGTGCATCCGAGTGTCTTTGCAACGTGTTCGTATCTCGGGCTGATCCCCTCAAAGGTCGATCTCATCACCCTGAGCATGAAAGGCATATTCACAAAGAACTGGGCAGCGATAATCCCGAGAGGAGTGAATACGAAGACCAGGCCAATCGACGCCAGTCCTTCCCCGATGAAGGTGGTCCCGAAGAAGAGGAGGAGCCCAAGGCCGGCCACCAGGGGCGGAAGGGCAAGTGGCATATCCAGCGTGGTATTTACAAGGTCTTTTCCCCGGAAATCGTACCTGGCAAGGGCATATGCCGATGGGACCCCGATGAGGATGCAGAGTACGGTTGAAACGAGGGAAGTCATCACGCTCAGAAAGACTGCAAATTGTATCTCGGGTGAAACGATAGAGGCAAGGAGTGTTGACGGGTTCGGCCTGGATACGATGAGGAGCAGCAATATGATGATTGCCAGCGCAAGCAGGAGGCTTACGCCTATTGTTACGCACTTGAGTGGTGAAAAGCGGAGTTTCCTCATAATTTGTGGACCTCCGAATCACTGCAGGATATGCTCTCCCGGGGTTCCAGTGGATTGTCGATGACAGAAATGTACGGCGTGTACTGATTGGAAAGGTGCCGGCTACATTGTCGGAATCTGCAGTGTCTGTGCATAAGATTCAGTCCTTATGAAAAAATGGGAAAATTCGAAATTCATCAATCGCCGTACTTCGCGGAGGGATATGTGGTAAAGCCGTGCTTCTCAAAGATTGCCTTTCCTTCGTCAGAAGCGACATAGTTCATGAATTTCTCTGCGTTCTCTTTATTCTCAGAGAACGTGAGGGTACCGATCGGGATGACCTTGACAAAGCCTATATCGATGGGGATCTCGATAAGGTCCATGTTTTCCGGATTGTACAGGTCATCCCATATTATTGCTACGTCCACCTGGTTCATTGCGGTGTATACGAGCAGTTCATTGACTGTTCCGGACTTCACACCGTTCTCGCAGACATTTGCATCCACTGCCTCCCAGAGACCGTTCGCTTCCAGGAGTTGCTTGGCTGCTTTCCCGACTGCGGGTCCTGCCGGCTCACCGATTCCAACCCGCACACCAGGTTTTGCAAGGTCTTCAAGAGAGGTGATACCGGCCGGGTTTCCTTTCGGGACGACCATGGCAAGGACGTGATACACGACCTTCTCGGTCTTGTCTACAAACCCCTTCTCGATGGCCGAATCGATATAGGACTTTGCGCCGGGCATGTAGGCGTCACCCTTCTGGTAGAGTTCGATCTGGCTTAGAAGCTGGGCTGAACCGCCGTACGTATACTCGATTCCTATTCCTTCCTTCTCCTTAAACATACCCGCGATCTCGTCCATCGGTTCCCGAAGCCCTGCGCCGCAATAGACGAGAAGGGTCTCCTGTGCCTCAGTTTCTGGTTGTGTGGTTGTCTGGACCTGCTGATCCGTGCACCCGCACATGAGAAGTGCCGCTATCACAAGGATAGCGAAAATTGTTACTTTTCCAGCATAGTTCATAAAGAATTCTTGAATTGGAGGCACGATAAATATTTATATTTGGGTTTATTGATGATAATGATTAATTTAACTTATTTAACATAATGCTGCGTATGCCGGAATAGTATTCAGTGAATATCCGTGTATACGAGCTCCTTTGTAAATTTCCCGGCACTCGAGATTGCCATTTCTGCCTCGGGAACCTCTCTTCCAAATATCTGCCAGCAATGGAACATCCCTGGGTATTTTTCAAAGGTCACCTGCACTCCCTGGAGAGCTGCCTTCTCCACGAAATGCGATATGTCATCGAACAGGACTTCATGCGTGCCGGCCTGGACAAGCAGGGGGGGAAATCCAAAGAGATCGGCATATACTGGAGATGCCCGGGGATCACGGGGATCGGAACCGGCAAGGTAGGTTTCCCTTATTGCATGGAGACGTTCGGACGGTATCCAGTCTAAATCCCGGTTCCGTGCCACGGAATCTCCAGGAAACAGCATGTCAACGGCCGGCGACATTGCTATGACCCCACCAGGAAGCGGCAGCCCCTCATCCCTGGCATACAGGGCCAATCCGAGCGCGAGGGTCCCGCCGGCAGAGATTCCCGCCGGAATTATCTGCTCCGGATCGTATCCCTCATCTATAAGGAACCGGTACCCGGCAACCGAATCGAAAAGAGATGCAGGGAAACAATGTTCGGGTGCGAGGCGGTAATCGACTGAGAATACGGCGGTTCCTGCGGCACGGCCAAGAGCTGCGATGAGTCCCAGGTGATCGCGGGTTGAGCCGACGGTAAATCCGCCACCATGGAGGAACAGCAAAATCCCTCTGTCGCACACCCGTCGGTCTCGTATAAAAAACCCTGAAAGATCATCTCTGATGTTGACTTTTTCCATTCCGGGAAGGTCCCGTTCCTGGTATTGGAAGTATAAGCTGGAAAATTGCTCTCTCGCCTCCTCCGGGGAGACACCCGATCGGGGTGTATGCCCCTTCAGCCGACTGACAAAATCTTCGTCCGGCATATGGCTGGATTGTATTTGCCTGCCATATATTTGATTCCTACGGTGAATAAAATGTACTGCCTTTTAGGTTGGAGCTCTCGCCCACTTGTAGAGCCGTGGCAGTGGATTCGATACCGGATCTCGCAATCTCTCAGGGGATCTATGAAAAATCTGTCTTTCGTCTGCAATAGTCCTTGATAAAAAATTTTTAGTCCCGCATTGCAGACAATTTGATTGAAATCTCGCGGAAATACGGGGGATACTGAATGAGCCCGGAGATCCGCAGGGGATCAGAAATCCGGATAACACCTGCATCTTTTTCTGCAACGGTGAAATAGGAGAAATAGATGATCCGCCTCATCTCCGGATCATCTGCAAAGGTTTTCAACTCTTCCTCTCTGATACCCTGTGCTTTTTTGTATTCCACTCTTTCGTATACCCCCCGTGTCAGTGAATAGCGGCCGACAACATATGTATCGTCCTTTTCCCGGACCTGGATCCAGCGCAGCGGGTGGAAGGTGGGAATAACCTTCTCATTCCTGAATTTATACCTCGCAATTCCCCATTTTACGAGATTCAACGCGATATATGCTACAAATACCAGGCCCCACGAAGAGATTCCGGCCATACCTGAAACTCCGGTAATGAGAAACAACAGGAAGATGATGCTCACTCCTGTAAGAAATAGGCTTGGACCCGGGAAAACCCCGAGTGTGTACTTCCTGTCCGAGAATGGATAAAAGAGGGGTATTCCCGGGTATGCGAGATAATCGAGCCCGATATGCAGGAGCGATCCCCCTGTAATCACTGCAAGGCCCAGGATCCAGAATTCCAGTCCGGCAGGAAGCGAAACAAACCCTGCGGTCTGCATGAGGCCGATCACCAGGAATCCAGTGATCGAGAGCAGGAACGCCCCCGGGATACTGTGGGTAATCCCGCCATGAGAGAAGATATACATGCGGGGCTCTCTCCGGGACAGGGGATGGAGAAAGATATCCATGTCCGGAAGGACAGTGCCGATTATGCCAAATCCAGCAAGCTGGCATCCCAGCGGTTCTGCAAGAAATAGTACGGAGAATGCATGGGTGAGTGAATCCACTGGTACAGTTTTCGCTATCCGCTATGATAAAGGATAAGGGAGATCAGGCAGACATCTCTTCATACAGGAGTTTTGACCGCACGGGTGAGAGGAAAACCATTCCTCTTATCTGAAAAAGAGTACAATTCGGGTGGGCAACACCTTCCCACCCTGGTTCCGGTCAGGTAACGGAGATCTGCATAAATGCCGCAAAAGTACCCATTCCTCGTTTCAGTTCCCCACGGTGGAGTAGATGTTCCGGAAGAAGTCAGCGATGCAGTCTCCCTTGACCAGGACGCGATATCCTATTTCAGTGATCCCGGCACCCGGAAGATATTTGGTCTTTCAGACTGCGTATGCGCCTATATTGATACACCCATATCACGCATGATCGTGGATCTGAACCGGCCGCCGTACCACCTTCCACCGAAGCGGTGGGACGGGGTGGTGAAGACGATGACCTCAACCGGGATACCCGTCTACAAAGACGGGCATTTCCCGGAAATCACCCTGATCCACAGGCTGTTGTTGAGATACTATTTTCCCTACCATGCCATGCTGGACCGCCTCCTTGATGGTGGCAGCATTGTTATGGCTTTCGACTGCCACAGCATGCTTCCCGTCGCTCCCGGAGAGGGGCGTGGTTCCGGCCAGGAAAGGCCCCTCGTCTGCCTTGGAAACAATGGAGACAAAGACGGCAATTCCCGGAAAGGCACTCTCGCAACCTGTCCGGGTGAAGTAATACGAATTCTTTCCGATGAATTCAAAGAACTCTATCCTGATAAGGGGAATGTGGCATTGAATACACCATTCCGCGGGGGATTCATATCGAATGCCCATTACTGGCACAAGGGTATACCGTGGGTTCAGATCGAATTGAACAGATCCCTGTATGAAGACAGGAGAGATGGTGGCCATGCAGAACTGCATGATAATGTCAGGAAAGTTCTGTCGGGTTTCTGGAAGAAGGTGCAGGAGAAAGAACTCCTCGAATAAGATTTTTTCTGTCAGTCGAGGGACTCTCCGCCGTCTATCCGGGATATGTTTGGTAGCCGGGAACGAAGATCTCGTTTCGGAAGGTGTATGCCCGGCTCCCAATTGACTTTCGCGTATGCAGGGGTCTCAAGAAGGGAAGAATATCTCGTTTTGGAAGGTGTATGCAGAGAAACTCTTTGTGGGGCGTCCTGGAGATGCTGATTCATATGTGTGCGAATCCGGCGATGTCTTCATGAGCAGCGCGATCCGGATATTCAGCACGGTATTTTGATCACTTTACCGGAAACAGGCTTTGTAGTCTCTCTCTTCCTGTGCACTCACCAGTTTTGTAACTTCTGAAACACGAGGACACTCTTTTTTGTAAAAGTCCTGTGGCTGTTCCCGGGGGGATACACCCAATTGCCGGTTCGGCTGTTGTTTTTGGCTTTGGATCAGCATACCATTCAGATATTGCCTTTTAGAAGAAACGGTTTTAAGAAGAGAGAGGGGGAACTCTATTTTATGCTGCTTTTTCACGGGTTTCGATGCCTGCAAGAGCCTCCTCCGGGGTTCCGATTGATACGATCTTTCCGCCCTTCATCAGGGCAACCCGGTCACAGATATCCCTTACAAAATCCATGTCATGGGAGACAAGGATGAAGGTCTCCTCCATCTCTTCACGTGCATTCAGGATTGACTGCCGCACATCCTTCTTTGTGATGGGATCCATCGTTCCGGTCGGCTCATCGAGGATGACCATCCTGGGTTCACGGATGAGCACCTGTGCAAGGGCTACCCTGTGACGTTCACCTTCAGAGAGCTCGGAGGGATACTGCGAGAGGACCTTGTTACATTTATCTTCATTGAATCCTGCCATCTTCAGGGTGATCATCGCCTTGTGCATGGCAAGTTCTTTTGGAAATTCCAGACCGATTGCATCGGTGAGATTGTCAAGGACATTCCGGTGGGGATAGAGGTCGTATTCCTGGTGGAGGAGCCCGATGTAGCACTTGGCCCGACCCCTCTGGTTGATTCCCGGCTTTGTCATGTCGACCCACTCGTCACCGATCTTGACATTCATCTCTCCATCGGTCGGCTCTATTATCCCTGCCATGATCCGGGAGAGTGTCGTCTTGCCTGCACCGCTCTTGCCGATAATGCCGAAGATCTCACCGGTCTTCACATCGAACGTGACGCCGTTTACAGCCCTGATCAGACCCCTGTCGGGCGACATGTATCGCTTTGCAACGTCCCGCGCGACAATGAGGTTCTCACCGGGTTCACACTCGCTCTTTTCAAGTCCGTTCTCGTAATCCTTCAGGAAATGGTTCACCACTTCCCGGGGAGAGCCTATCTTCTCAATTCTTCCCTCGTCCAGGAGCAGCGCCTTGTCAGCCATATCCTCTATCACATTCGAGAAGTGTGAGGTGACCACGATGCCCATGCTGTTGTTCTCGGCGGCATCCTTTAACATGCGGTGGACGACAAGGGCGGTTTCGGGATCGAGCGTCCCGGTCGGTTCATCGGCAAAGAGAACGAACGGCTCTTTCGCAAGTTGTCGTGCAAGCACTACCCGCTGTTTCTCGCCGCCCGAAAGGTCACGGGCGATATGCATCATTCGATGCGAGAGCCTGACCTGGTCTATCAGTTCTGCTGCCCGGTTGATGGCTTTATCCTGGGGATATTGAATATCATCGAGGGCATGGAGGACGTTTTCGATGACCCTGTCATCACCATACAGGGCAAAAGTCCTCTGGAACATGATTGCGGTGTGCCGCATGATACGGCTCTTTCTCTCTTCATTCTCCGGTGCCCAGAAGTTGATATCCTGTGGTTCCAGCTTTGAATTGCATGCCGGGCAGGAATTGCCGGCAGCACTTCTCCTGGATATATATCCACATTTTGGGCATTCTGACAGATGGTAAATTATCGATCCGCTGGTCGGAGATTCATCAACTCCCCTCATGAGGTGCATGAGAACAGTCTTTCCCGAGCCGCTCCTCCCGATTATCCCCATAATATCTCCTTCCGGAATTTCGAATGAGATATTATCAAGCACTTTTACGCCATCAAACTCCTTTGAGAGGTTTTTCACTGTGATAAACGGATGTGTCATGGTATCCAATTCCAAAAATATTTCTTAATGCATAGAATCCCGAAACATTCGCGATAATGGGACGTGCAGTGTATCCACATAGGGCACGGGCCATGGTATGGTATAGCGGCCCCTGTTGTGTCTGCGTTTCATTGCATCTGGATCCGGTACATACGGTGTGATCTGGGGCATCCGGGTCCTCTGTCTGATTAAATCACTTTCAGTAAAGGGGGCATAGCCTGTACCAGACGCCATAATTACTCATAAGAGCAAAATTATATAAAATTATGCTAATTACCAAAAAGGAGTGATTAGATCTCCAGTTTTTTCCTGAACCCAGGACAGTCCTTGGGGCACAGCCCTTTGCCGGCTCTCCTGCACCCGGCGATTTCTATGGATTTTCCAGTTATGATCGCGTCGGCGACTTTTTTCCTGGCTGCATGGATATCGCGCCAGACGGTTCGCCTCGACACTCCAAGGACCGAGGCAGCCTCTTCCTGCATAAGGCCATCAACGTCGATGAGCTTGAGCAGTTCAATCTCCTCGGGCAGCAGGCGGATGACCATGCCTGCTTCATCAGGAAAGCAATCAGGCGAATAACATCTATTCGTAACCGACTGATCGATCTGGCGCGGAATCCGGGGCCTTCCACGGTGCGTTCTGTTGGGATTATTCACCTGTGACGCAGTCATTACTCCTATAATTTTTCCTGATTTGTAATGAGACTTGGTGTTCTCTCTCTCACATGGACTGTTTCCGATTCAAGCTCACCTGGTACTAGACCGGACAGATGAACAGGAATGAAATGTTTGAATGCTATTTCAAGAGCGAGGAAAAACCCCAGGCATTTTTCCTCATTTCCCCGGAACCACCGTTACGGTGGCCGTCTCGGATGCCACGTGGATATTTTCTTCAGATTCGAATGCCTCCAGTATGAGCCTGGAGAGCC
>LKUF01000123.1 GCA_001412335.1 Methanolinea sp. SDB | reverse complement strand
AAAAAAGTGATTCTTGATCACGGGAGGGGGACGAACCCCTCTTCCCCGATGATCTTCTGCCCGTCGGTGCCGAGGATGAAGTCAAGGTAGTCCTTTGCCAGGCCCTGGGGCTGTCCATTTGTTATCATGATCAGGGACCGTGCGATCGGGTAATCCCCTGAGATCACGTTCCCGACAGTCGGCTCGACTGCTGCTTCCTCCGCGATGACGGGTATTGCCTTTACAGTCTCATCGATGTATCCGAGGCCGACATAGCCGATCGCTCCCGGAGTCTGGGCGACGGTCTGCTTGACCCCTCCGTTCGAGTTCTTCTCGAGCTGGGTCGGTGCGAAATCCTCCTTCTCCATCACTTTCTCGGAGAAGAACTCCCTGGTGCCCGAGGCGCTGTCCCTGCCGATCAGGACGATCTCTGCATCAGGGCCACCGGCTTCCTTCCAGTTGGTATAGGTGCCCAGGTAGATTGCCTTGATCTGCTCCATCGTCAGGGTCTCCACCGTGTTTTCCGGGTGGACGATGATTGCGATACCGTCGCTGGCGATGACCGTGGAGACGAGATCGGGATACTTCTCCATCTCGGTGGACTTGAGGTCACGCGACGCCATGCCGATATCTGCGCTTCCTTCACCGATAGCCTGGACGCCCACGCTTGACCCGCCGCCGCTCACCTTGATGTCGGCGGTGGGATGGGTGTCCATGTAGGCCTCGGCTGCGACCTGTGCGATGGGAAGGACGGTCGTCGACCCTGTTACCTGGATGGATACGATCTCACCCCGCTCCCCGGCCGGCTGTTGCGTGCAGCCACATGCCAGCAGGGACAATATAAGCAATCCTGCGATTCCGATTGCCAAAAATCCAATTTTGCGTGCTTTTTCAACCATGGAGTGTCTGGATAGGACTTTCTCTGGTTTTTATATACCTTTTGTCGAAATAGACTATATTTAAATATATATGATATAGAGAAACATAGAGAAGCATGCCAGACCCCCGGGAGACAGGGTATGCAGGAATTGCGGCCATGGAGATACGGAAAGTCCAGATAACAGGCGGGTCCTCGTACGTGATAACACTACCGAAGGAATGGGCCGAATCGCTGCATATCAGGAAGAACGACCCGCTCGGCCTGATCGTGCAGCCTGACGGGACCCTCCTCGTCACCAGGGAGATATCCGAGGTCTCGGTCCAGAGGGTGAAACGGTTCGACGTGACAACCATCCGGGAGCCGACATTCCTCTTCAGGATGCTCATCGGGAGCTACATCTCGGGGTACACCACCATCGAGGTGGTCTCAAAGACCCGGCTCCCGGCATCGGTGCGGATGGTGGTCCGTGACTTCACCCAGATGACGATCGGCCCCGAGGTCGTGGAGGAGACCGATACGTCCATCGTCTTAAAAGATCTCCTGAATCCGACCGAGATGCCGTTTGAGAACACCATCAAGCGCATGTACGTGATCGTCAAGAACATGTACCTAGATGCCTTGAACGTGCTCGAGACGAAAAACCAGGAACTGGCGCAGGACGTCATCTCCCGTGACAATGACGTGGACCGTCTCCACTGGCTGATCGCACGGCAGACCAATGT